>NZ_JBJGYX010000040.1:0-41991 GCF_054050195.1 Geodermatophilus sp. SYSU D00710 | reverse complement strand
GGGGGGGGGGGGGGGGGGGGGGGGGGGGGGGGGGGGCCGCCGGGCTCCCCCCCCCCCCCACCCCAGCCCACACCCCCCCCCACCACCCCCCACCCCCCCCCCCCCCCCCCCCCCCCCCCCCCCCCCCCCCACCGCCCCGCCGGGCCGGGGCGCCGGCCCGGCGCGGGCGTGGGCTCAGCGCTCCTGGTCGGTGGGGCGGACGAGCACCTCGTTGACCGCGACGTGCGGCGGCTGGCTGACGACGTAGGCGATCGCGCGGGCGACGTCGGCGGCCTGCAGCGGTGTCATCCCGCCGACCATCCGCTGCGTCGCCGCCTTGGCCTCGGGCTGGGTGATGTGGTCGGTGAGCTCGGTGGCCACCGCGCCGGGCTCGACGAGGCTGACCCGGACGCCGCGGGTGGTCACCTCCTGCCGCAGCGACTCGCTGAAGGCGTTCACCGCCCACTTGCTCGCGTTGTAGACACCCGCCCCCTTGCGGGCGGTGCGGCCGGCGACGCTGGAGACGTTCACGACGTCGCCCGAGCCCTGCTCGAGCATGCCGTCGATCGCCGCGTGGGTCAGGTACATCAGGCCGAGGACGTTGGTCGACAGCATCCGCCGCCAGTCCTCGACGTCGGCCCCGACGATGGTGCCCAGCAGCATCACCCCGGCGTTGTTGACCAGGACGTCGAGCCCGCCGAGCCCCTCGCGCGTGCGGTTGACGGCGTCCCGGCAGGCGGTCTCGTCGGTGACGTCGAGGTCGAGGGTGAGCACCCGGGCGCCGTCGTCGCGCAGCCTCCCGGCCAGCGCCTCCAGCCGGTCGGCGCGCCGGGCACCGATCGCGACGGCGGCGCCGGCCTGCGCGAGCGCCACGGCGGTGGCCTCGCCGATCCCCGACGACGCCCCGGTCACCAGGGCGACCCTCCCGGACAGGGGCCGGCCGGCGTCGGTCATGCGGTCCTCCTCCCGCGCCGCCCGGTGCGGCGTCCCGGACAGCCTGCGCCCGCGCGGGGGATCCGGCAGCGCAGAACCGGACCGGTGGGCGGTCAGACGCGGAGGAGCACCCCGCGGCGCAGCAGCGCGGCGCAGACCGCCCACACGACCACGACCGACCCCGGCCGCGGTGGCGACCTGCGCCGGACCCGGCAGCCGGACCAGCAGCCAGCACGGCAGGTACGCGCCGGCGACGTGCCCGAACACGCCCACCCCGACGGTGGCCGACCCGTACTTCGCCGTGACCACCAGCCGGCCGAGCACGGTGAGCCGGACGACCCGGGCGAACACCGGCCCCGGGCGGCCGGCCCGCCGGGAGAACGGGACCGAGACCCCCAGCACCAGCAGGAAGACCGGAAGACGACGTCGGCGACGTGCAGCCCGTCCCACGTCGCGTGCTCCATCTGGTCCGGCATCGCGGCGCTGCCGCGGTTGTCGACCAGGAGCATCCCGGTGACCGCGAGGCCGCGGAGCACGTCCACCCTGCGCAGCCGCGGCACCGCCCGCAGCGGCGGCGCCCCGACCTCCCCGCGGGAGGCCCCCGGCCGGGTCGTCATCCCCTCACGCCAGGCCGCTCACTCCGGCGGCAGGACGACGCCGAAGCCGCAGACGGCCAGCCGCAGCAGCACCGGCCCGCCGCGCCGCAGGTCGGCCACCCGCGCGGCGGCGGCCGCCTCGAGCTGGGCCACCCGGCGGGCGTGGGCGTCGGGGCCTCGCAGCCGGGCGGCGTGCAGCGCCTCGGTGTTGATCCACACCTTGCGCCGCGACTCCCGCAGCAGCGCGCGGGCGGCGGCCCGGTTGGCCCCGCCCATCAGGCGGTCCAGGGCGGTGCGCCGGCTCCCGCCCGCCTCCAGCGCCCGGTCCTCCTCGCTCACCCGCCCGGCGAGGACCTCGTCGATCCGCTCGTGGTCGCGCCGGCGGGAGTCGAGCAGCCGCGGGTCGGCGAAGTCGGTCGGACCGATGACCCGCACCAGCGACTGCGGCAGGTCGGAGTTGATGTGCGCGTTCATGCCCAGCAGAACGTGGCCCTCGGGCCGGGTCGCCGCGCCGGTGCCGAACGCGGCCCGCCACGGCGCCGGAGGGGACGCCGGGTCGCGGCGGTGCGCCTCGAGGGCGTCGAGGTAGAGCCCGGCGAAGTCGACGTCCCAGGCGGTGACCCAGTCCGGGTCCTCGAAGCGCCCGTCGTCGATGGCCGCGCCGACGGCCTGCGTGGTGCGCAGGTAGGTACCGAGGAAGTGGCGGGCGGGGTCGCCGTCGGCGGTCAGCCCGTCGAGCACCCCCTGCATGCGGTCGATGAGCTCGTCCACCGGCGCGGTCACGACCGCGATGCTGCCCGTCGCGGGCGGGCTCCGCAGGTCAGCGGTCGAGCAGGCCGGGGAGCCGCTCGAGCGCCGCGGTGAGCAGCGCGGGCAGGTCCTCGGCGGAGCCGGCCAGCCAGTCGGCCTGCGCCACCTCGAAGCAGGCGAGCGCGAGCTTCGCCAGCAGCAGCGCCTCGCCGGACGCGACGCCCCTGGCGGCCAGCCCCTCGGCGAGCGCGGTTTCCCAGCGCCGGTGCTTCGCGGCCGCGCGGGCGGCGAGCGCCGGCACGGTGCCGACCACCCGCTCCCGGGTGAGCAGCAGGTCCCGCAGCGGGGCCACCTGCTCGGCGATCGCCACGGCGGCGGCCCGCAGCGCCGCCCAGGGCGGCGCCTCCGGCGGCACCTCGGCGACGGCGGCCGTGGCGGTGGCCAGCAGGTCGTCCTCGAGGCCGAAGAGCAGGTCCTCCTTGTCGGCGAACAGCCGGAACAGGGTGCTGCGTGAGACGTCGGCCGCCGCGGCGACCTGCTCGGTGCTGGTGGCCGCGTACCCCTGCTCCGCGAACAGCGCGACGGCCCGGCGGGTCACCTCGGCCCGCGTGCGGCGACGACGGCGCTGCGCGGCGGTCTCGGTCACGCCCCCCATCTTGACACGCCGTTGCATTCTGGCACAGAGTCTCACACCGGGACGCCGTCCCGACAACCTCCTCGAGTGGGCAGGAGAGGTCATGGACGGGATCCGCACCGCGCTGGTCACCGGTGCCACCTCGGGGCTGGGCCGGGCCACCGCCGGCCTGCTCGCCGCGGCGCCGGGCTGGCGGGTCCTGCTCGGCGTCCGCGACGTCACACGGGGGGCGGAGGTCGCCGCCGCCCTGGGCACGGGGACCGGCGTGGTGGAGCTCGACCTCGCCTCTTTCGTCTCCGTCCGCGCGGCCGCCGGCGAGATCGCCGACCGGGGGCCGCTCGACGCCCTCGTGCTCAACGCCGGTGTCCAGGTGCGCAGCTCCGCGGCCGCCTCCGCCGACGGGTACGAGCTGACCTTCGCGGTCAACCACCTCGGCAACCACCTGCTCACCCGGCTGCTGCTGCCGCACCTCGCGCCGGGCGGCCGGGTGGTGGTGGTCAGCAGCGGCACGCACTTCGGCACGCTGCGGAAGTCCGGCCCCTTCCCGCGGCCGCGCTGGGAGCACCCCCGGACCCTGGCCACGCCCCGGTCCGGCTCGGGCCAGGTCGCCTACGCGACGTCGAAGCTGGCCACCGTCTACTTCGCCCGCGAGCTGGCCCGCCGCTGCCCCGACGTCGACGTCGTCGCCTTCGACCCCGGCCTGCTGCCGGCGACCGGCCTGGCGCGCGACTACCCGGCGTGGGCCCGGGCGACCTACCGCGGCCTCACCCCGCTGCTCGAGCGGATGCCGGGCGCACAGACACCCGGGCGCGCCGCGGCCCAGCTCGCGGCGGTGGTGACCGGCCCGGGTGGGACCAGTGGCCGCTACGTCGAGCGCGGCACCGAGGCGCCGTCGTCGCCGGAGAGCCTCGACCCCGGCCGGGCGCGCGAGCTGTGGGACGTCAGCGACGAACTCGTGGGCCTGTCACCCGCCGACCGGAGCGCCTAGACCAGGGCGTCGAACCCGTCGTCGGGTGGCAGCAGGCCCGCGTCGACCGGCGGCCGGTGCGGCTGGTCGAGCCCCCGCATGCGCGCCGCGTGCAGCGCCAGCAGCAGGTTCAGCCGCAGCGTCGGGTCGGTCGTGAAGGGACCCAGCAGCCGCTCCAGCTTGCCGATCCGGTAGCGCATGGTGTTGTAGTGGAAGTGCAGCCGGCGGGCGGACTCGGCCACGTTGAGGTTGGTCTCCAGCAGCACCCGCAGCGTCTCGCGCAGGTCGGCGGAGTCGGGGTCGCCGGCATCGGCCAGCGAGCCGAGCACCTCGTCGACGTAGGACCGCAGCTCCGTGCTGTCGGGGATGAGCGACAGCAGCCGGAAGACACCGAGCTGGTCGAAGTGCGTGACGGTGGCGGGGCCGTGGATCTCCTGGCCGACGCCGAGCGCCCGCTGCGCCTGCTGGTAGGCCTCGCCCAGGGCCGACAGCGACTCCGCCGGCCGGCCGATGCCGGTGGCCAGCACGCGGCCCACCCGCCGGACCCGGGCGTTGACCCGGCTGGTCACGGCCGTCACCAGGGCGGTGATCTCCTCGGGCGTGCGGCCGTCGAGCGGCAGCACCGTGACGATCTCGGTCGACAGGCCCGCCACCGCGGCGCCGGTCACCTCGGCCTCCAGCGCCATCCGCCAGCCGTCGGCCAGCCGGTCGAGGACGTCGAGGGCGCGGGTCGGGTCGGCGGCGGGGTCGGCGGCGGTCTCGGTGGCGGTCACCAGGACCACGACCGGCCCGTCGAGCCGCCAGCCGAACGACCGGGTCTGCGCCAGCGCCCGCTCGGTGTGCCGCAGCGACCCGGCGACCAGCCGGCGCACCAGGTCGCCCTGGAAGCGCAGCTCCACCGAGTGCACGGCCTGCTGCCGGATGACCGACAGCGCCGAGACGACGGCGGCGCGCTCGAGGACACCGCCGGCGCCGACCACCATCTGACCGCTGCGGTGCACCGCCACCAGCCAGCCGTGCCGGTGCTCGCCGGCCATGATCGGCGCGACGGCGTACTCCCCCACCCCGCCGGGCAGCTCGTGGTGGCCGGGCACGAGCAGGATCCCGTCGGCCGGGGACAGGTCGGCGTCGGCGAGCACGTCGGCCGGGGTGACGACGGTCTGGTCGGCGCGCACGCCCGAGAGCCGGTGGGCCGGGGCCATCATCGCCAGCTCGTCCTCGGCCTCGGCGTCGAGCAGCCACAGCCAGTCGCTGATCTCGGCGACGTCCTCGGGCGGCCCGGCGGTGGTGACGATCTCGCGGTCGGGGCCGAGCCCGAGCACCGCGGCGCCCTCGAGGTAGGTGGCCAGCCGGTCGGTGACCTCGGCCAGGCCGCCGCCGCTGAGCGCGACGTCGATGAACTGGTCGTGCATGCGGGCCGAGAGGGTGAGCGCCTCGCCCTGCTTGCGCACGACCGCGCCCAGCACCTCCGACACCGCCTCGTCCATGCGCACGGTGGGCGGCAGCGCGAGCACCGGGAACCCGCGCCGGTCGGACTCGGCGAGCACCTCGGCGGGCACGGCGGGCGGGCCCTCGGTCCGGCGGTAGGCCAGCGCGGCGGTGCCCAGCTGGTCGAGCCGGTCGACCAGCGCCCGGCAGTCGGCGGGGTCGGCCGGGGGCAGCCGGGCGCCCAGGACGACGACCACGTCGGCGCCGGCGGTGGCCAGTGGCGCCGCGGGGTCGTCGACGACCATGTGCCGCACGAGGCGGTCCAGGCCCGAACGGCCGGCGACGACCTCGACCCCGGCCAGGCGGGGCAGCCGCAGCGCCTCGGCGACCCGCAGGCCCACGCGGTCGCGCCACTCGTTCCGCGGGGTCGCCGACCGCGCCGCGCCCGCCGTCTGCCATCCCCGGTGGAACGACATGGGTGCGGTGGGGTAGGACCCTGAGGTCATCGAGACCTCACCCTGCGTCACGACTCGCCCTCCTAATGGGCCTGTGGCGTTCTGGAGTTGCTGGAACCTGGCAGGTGTGCCTGGACGGCACCCCCCATTCTTGGTCACATTCGCCATACGAGGACGTGCGACGCGCCGCTTAGCTTCGAAGCCGGCCAGTTCCCGTCCGCTGGATGGTAGGCGGTCGCCGCACGCGGTGCCCTCCCCCCTCCTCCGGACGGGACCGGCCCCGTGGGGGACCCGAGCGGAGGGTCGCTCCCATTGTCCCGACGGGGAAGGACACAGCGGATGCGCACCATCGACCACACCAGCAGCGGGAACGGCAGCGGGACCACGGGGATGGGACGGGCCGCCCGCGCCGGCGTCCCGGTGATCCCGCTCCCCCGCGCCTCGGTCCAGGAGACGCTGCGCACCGCGCCACCGGCCCGCGCCGCCTCCGCCGTCCCGTCGTCGGCCAGCACCGGCGTCGCCGACCTGCTCCGCGGCCCGGTGCGCCCGGCCCGCGTGCTGATGAGTGCCCCGGCGGCGGTGTACCTGCAGGTCCCCACCGACCGCGGCACCGACGTCGTCGGGGTCCTGACCAGTGACGCCGCCCGGCTCCCCCTCGGCTGCATCCTGTTCCGCCCGAGCAACGGCCGGCCCCTCGTCGCGCTGCCCAGCGGCGCCCCCGCCGAGGTGGGCGGCGGCCGGATCGTCGTCGGCGACCTCGTGGTCCGCGCGGCGGCGTGGTGGGACCCGCGGCCGCGGCTGCCCAGCGCCCGCCCGGCGCTGCTCCCCGAGGGCGTGCGCCAGCTGCGCAGCACTCTCTACGGCGAGGGCGTCCCGCACAGCGCGTTCACGCTGCCGGGCCTGCCCGCCGGTCCCGGCGGTCCGCTCGCGGCGCTGCGCGGCGCGGTCCGCCGTGCCGACCTCGACGCCGCGCTGCGCACCGCGGCCCGGCTGATCGGCCTCGGCCCCGGCCTGACCCCGGCCGGCGACGACGTCATGGCCGGCACGATGGCCGGGCTGGTCCTCCTCGGGCACCCGTCCGCCGAGCGCTTCGCCGCCGGTGTCTACTCGCTGGCCGCTGGCCGCACCACGGAGCTCTCGCGGGCGCTGCTGCGGCACGCGGCGGCCGGGCGGGTCAGCGGCGAGTACGCCGCGGTCCTGCAGGGCCTGGTCGGCGAGCGGCCGCTCGGCCCGGCGATCGAGGGCCTGCTGGCCACTGGCTCGACCAGCGGCCGGGCCATGGCGCTGGGCCTGTGCACCGCGATCGACCTGGTCGACCGGACCACCCGCGTGCGCTGACCGCAGTCCGACGGCGGCCCCCTCCCCACCCGGGGAGGGGGCCGCTGCCGTGTGGCGGCCCTCCCGTGCTCCGAGGGTGTGCGCGGGCGCCGGGTTCACGGCCCCGGAGTGCGGCCTCGGCGCACACCCTGCCCGCCCGCCTGATCAGCCGGGCAGCTCGTCGACGCCGACCGGGCCGGGCAGCAGCGGGCCCAGGCCGTCCCACTGGTCGATCCGGCAGCCGTCGGTCCGCGACAGCGCGACGTCGACCGGGGCGCCGTCCCAGCTGCCGGTGACCCGGGCGGTCTGCGGCCCGCCGTAGACCTCGGTGCACGCGACGTCGGCCGGCAGCGGCGCGAACGGGTCCTCGAGACCGGCCAGGTGCGCGCACGCGGCGCCGGGGTCGGGGTGGTCGCCGCCGGGGGCCTCCCCGCACGTGAGCGTGTACCGCTCGGCGGTGCCGCCGTCGCCGGGGTCGACCTCGACGACCAGCTCGTCGGCGGGTGGCCCCGTCGCCGTGCCGGGCCCGGAGGTGCCGCTCCCCCGCTCGGCGCAGCCGGCCAGCGCCACGAGCGCCGCCGCGAGCACGAGGGTGCGCCCGGTGGCCCCCGTGCAGGGGCCCGCCGCGAGCGTGCGAGCGGCGGGGGGCACGGGGGTCCTTCTAGAGGCGGCAGGCGTGGATGCTGGTGACCAGGATGGCGCGGGCGCCGACGTCCCAGAGCTCGTCCATGACCCGGTTGGTGTCGGTCTGCCGCACCATCGCGCGCACCGCCGACCAGCCCTCGGTCTGCAGCGGGCTGACCGTCGGCCCCTCGAGACCCGGCGTGAGCGCGGTGGCCCGCGCGAGCAGCTCGTTGGGGCAGTCGTACTCGAGCATCACGTACTGACGGGCGACCAGGACCCCGCGCAGCCGGCGCCGCAGCTGGGCGACGGCGGGGATCTCCCCGGCGCCCTCCCGGCCGACGAGCACCGCCTCGCTGGTCAGCAGCGGCTCGCCGATGATCCGCAGGCCCGCGGCGCGCAGCGTCGTCCCGGTCTCGACGACGTCGCAGACCGCGTCGGCCACCCCGAGCCGGCAGGCGGTCTCCACCGCGCCGTCGAGCTTGACCACGCCGGCCTTGATGCCCTGCTCCTCCAGGTGGTGCTGCAGGAGCACGGGGTAGGCGGTGGCGATCCGTCGGCCGGCCAGCTGCTCGACCGAGTCGATGCCCGACTCCACGGGGCTGGCGAAGCGGAAGGAGGACCGGCCGAAGCCCAGGGGCATGACCTCGACCGCGGCCGGGCCCTCGCCGTCGGCCGGGGTGGTCTCCAGCAGCATGTCACGGCCGGTGATGCCGACGTCGAGCGTGCCGGAGGCGACGTAGACGGCGATGTCGCGCGGGCGCAGGTAGAAGAACTCGGTGTCGCTGTCGGGGTCGTAGACCGCGAGGTCCTTGGTGCTGCGCCGCTGGCGGTAGCCGCTCTCGGCGAGCATCGCGGCCGCGGGCTCGCTGAGGACGCCCTTGTTGGGCACGGCGACTCGCAGCACGGCGGTTCTCCTGTGGGGTCGGTTCAGAGGTGGGTGTAGACGTCGTCGAGGGTGAGCCCGCGGGCCAGCATGAGGACCTGCACCCGGTAGAGCAGCTGGCTGATCTCCTCCGCCGTCCGCTCGGGGCCCTCGTGCTCGGCGGCCATCCAGGACTCCGCCGCCTCCTCGACCACCTTCTTGCCCGCGGCGTGCACGCCGTCGCGGACGGCGGTGACCGTGCCCGAGGCGGGATCGCCGGCGGCGACCTTGGCCGACAGCTCGGCGAACAGGTCGTCGAAGCGCTTCACGCCAGTCCCTGCCCGACGGCCGGGGTGACCTGGAAGCCGGTGGTGTGCCGCGGGGTCCGCAGCTCGCGGAGGGTCAGCGCGGTGGCCAGGGCGGCGATCGCGGCCTCCCAGCCCTTGTCCTCCGCCGAGCCGGGCAGGCCCGCGCGGTCGCGCGCCTGCTGCTCGGTGTCGCAGGTCAGCACGCCGTTGCCGACGGGCTTGCCGGCGTCGAGCGCCACCCGGGTCAGGCCCGCGGTGACCGCGTCGCAGACGTACTCGAAGTGCGGCGTGCCGCCCCGGATGACCACCCCGAGCGCGACGACGGCGTCGTGCCGCTCGGCCAGCGCCTGGGCGACCACCGGCAGCTCGACGGCACCGGGCGCGCGGACGACGGTCGGCTCGGCGATGCCGCTGGCCCGCGCCGCCGCGACCGCGCGGGCGAGCAGGCTGTCGGTGAGCTCGGCGTGCCAGGTGGTGGCCACGATGCCCAGGGAGAGCCCGGCGGCGTCGACCGCCCCGGCCTCGGGGCGCCCCTCGCCACTCACAGCCGCTGCTCCGTCTGCCCCAGGGGCACGTCGGCGCTGCTCGCCGCGCCGCCGACGGGGACGTCGGCCGGGCCGGACTCGGTCTCGGGCTCGATGATGTCGAGCAGGTGCCCCATCCGGTCGCGCTTGGTGCGCAGGTAGGACAGGTTCTCGGCGGTGACGTGGCTGGGCAGCGGCACGCGGCCGGTGATCCGGAGCCCGTAGCCCTCGAGGCCGGCCCGCTTGGCCGGGTTGTTGGTCAGCAGCCGCATGGTGTGCACGCCGAGGTCGACGAGGATCTGCGCGCCGGTGCCGTAGTCGCGGGCGTCGGCGGGCAGGCCCAGGTCGAGGTTGGCGTCGACGGTGTCCACGCCGGCGTCCTGCAGCTGGTAGGCCTGCAGCTTGTGCAGCAGGCCGATCCCCCGGCCTTCGTGCCCGCGGATGTAGAGCACGACGCCGCGGCCCTCCTGGGCGACGGCGGCCAGCGCGGCCTGCAGCTGCGGGCCGCAGTCGCAGCGCAGCGAGCCGAAGACGTCGCCGGTGAGGCACTCGGAGTGCACCCGGACCAGCACGTCCTCGCCGTCGCCGACCTCGCCGTAGACGAAGGCGACGTGCTCGCGGTCGTCGTAGGAGCTGCGGTAGCCGACGGCGGTGAAGGTGCCCGGCCCCAGCGGCACGGTGGCCTCGGCGACCCGCTCGACGAGCTTGTCGAACCGCTTGCGGTAGGCGATGAGGTCGGCGATGGAGATCAGGCACAGGTCGTGCTCGTCGGCGAAGACCCGCAGCTCCTCGGCGCGCGCCATGCCGGTGGGGTCCTTCTCGCTGACCAGCTCGCACAGCGTCCCGGAGGGCCGCAGCCCGGCGAGGACGGCGAGGTCGACGGCGGCCTCGGTGTGCCCGGGCCGGCGCAGCACGCCGCCGTCCTTCGCACGCAGCGGCACGATGTGGCCGGGGCGGGCGAGTTCGGCCGAGGAGGTCCCGGCGTCGGCGAGCAGCCGGATGGTGTGCGCCCGGTCGGCCGCCGAGATGCCGGTGGTCACGCCCTCGCGGGCGTCGACGGTGACGGTGTAGGCGGTGCCGCGGCGGTCCTGGTTGACCCGGAACATCGGCGGCAGGTCGAGCCGGTCGGCGTCGGCCTCCGTCACCGAGACGCAGATGTAGCCCGAGGTGTAGCGGACCATGAACGCCACCAGCTCCGGCGTGGCGAGCTCGGAGGCGAAGATGAGGTCGCCCTCGTTCTCGCGGTCCTCGTCGTCGATGACCACGACGGGGCGGCCGTCCTTGATCGCGGCGATGGCGCTCTCGACGGTGTCCAGGCGGACCGTTCCGGTCATCGGCGGGCTCCCAGCAGGCGTTCCACGTACTTGGCGATCACGTCGACCTCCAGGTTGACCGGGTCCCCCGGGGCGCGGCCGCCCAGCGTGGTCTCGCGCAGGGTGGCGGGGATGAGGCTGACCTCGAACCACGGCTCGGGGTCGTCGGCCGCGCTGAGGGCGCTGACCGTCAGGGAGACGCCGTCGACGGTGATCGAGCCCTTCTCGACGACGTAGCGGGCCAGCTGCGGGGGGAGCGACACCCGCACGACGTCCCAGTGCTCGCTCGGCGAGCGGGACAGCACGGTGCCGACGCCGTCGACGTGACCCTGCACGACGTGCCCGCCGAGGCGGCCGGAGGCGCTGACCGCCCGCTCGAGGTTGACCGGGTCGCCGCCGCCCAGGCCTCCGAGGCTGCTGCGCCGGAGGGTCTCGGCCATGACGTCGGTGGACCACACCGCCGTCCCGTCGCCGTCGGGCTCGACGCCGGTGACGGTCAGGCAGACGCCGTTGACCGCGATCGAGTCGCCCAGGGAGACGTCCTCGAGCACCCGGCGGGCGCGGATGCGCAGCACCGCGGCGTCGGCGGAGTCCTCGCGCACGACGAGGGTGCCGACCTCCTCGACGATGCCTGTGAACACCCTCAGTCCCTCCTGTCCGCGTACCGCTCGTCCCCAGTGTGCCGGGTGGGCCGCAGGCGGAGCGCCACGTCCCCGCCCAGCACGGTGACCTCGCGCACCTCGAGGGGGAGCGCCGCGCCGATCGTGCTGATTCCCAGGTCCCCCACGAGGGAGGGCCCGGCGCCGAGCAGCTTCGGGGCGAGGTGCACGACCGCCTCGTCGACCAGCCCGGCGCGGAGGAAGGCGGCGGCGAGGGTCGGCCCGCCCTCGAGCAGGACCCGGCGGACGTCGCGGTCGAACAGCTCGGCGAGCAGCTCGGCGGGGCCCGGGGCGCGGCTGACGTGGGTGGGGGCGGCGCCGTCGAGGACCCGGGCGGTCGCGGGCAGCCGGCCGCGCCGGTCGTGCACCACGCGCAGCGGCTGGCGGGCGGCGTCGCGGCCCTCGGCGTCGCGGACGGTGAGCTGCGGATCGTCGGCCAGGGCGGTGCCCGACCCGACGACGACGGCGTCGCAGGTGGCGCGCAGCGCGTGCACCGCGGCCCGGGCGACCGGCCCGGTGATCCAGCGGCTGGTGCCGTCGGCGGCGGCGACCCGCCCGTCGAGGGTGGCCCCCACCTTCCAGACCACGAACGGCCGGGACTCGCGGACGCCGGTGAGCCACGCGGCCAGCGCGCCGTCCTCGGCGGCCTCCCGCTCCACACCCAGCTCGACGTCGACCCCGCCGGCCCGCAGCCGGTCGGCCCCGCCGACGGCGAGCCGGGTGGGCTCCGGGACCGCGACGACGACACGGGCGACCCCGGCCGCGAGCAGCGCGTCGGCGCACGGCCCGGTGCGGCCGGTGTGCGCGCACGGCTCGAGGGTGACGACGGCGGTGCCGCCGCGGGCGCGCTCGCCGGCCTGCGCCAGCGCGTGCACCTCCGCGTGCGGCCCGCCGGGCGGCGAGGTGGCCCCCTCCCCCACGACCGCGCCGTCGGCGTCGAGGACCACCGCGCCGACGGGTGGGTTGGGGCTGGTGGTGCCGAGCACCGACCGCCCGAGCTCGCGCGCCCGGGCCATGGCGGCTCGTTCCCGGGGGCTCACCCGACGACGGCCGCGGCGGCCCGGTCGCGCAGCGCGGCGATGGCCCGGGCGGGGTCGTCGGCGCCGTAGACGGCCGAGCCCGCGACGAAGACGTCGGCGCCGGCCTCGGCGGCCCGCTCGATGGTGTCGGCGTTGATGCCGCCGTCGACCTCGACCAGCAGCCGCAGGTGCCCGGTGTCGACCAGCTCGCGGGCGCGGCGGACCTTGGGCAGCACGTCGGCGATGAATGCCTGGCCGCCGAAGCCGGGCTCGACGGTCATGACCAGCAGCGTGTCGAAGTCGCGGAGCACCTCCTCGTACCGCTCCAGCGGCGTGCCCGGCTTCACGGCCAGGCCGGCCAGCGCCCCGGCGGCGCGGATGTCGCGGGCGACGTCGCGGGGGTCGCCGGTGCAGGCCTCGGCGTGCACGGTGACGTTGCGGGCGCCGACCTCGGCGTAGCCCGGGGCCCAGCGCTCGGGCGCCTCGATCATGAGGTGGCAGTCCAGCGGCACCGGGCTGACCTTCTGGATCGCCTCGACCACCGGCCGGCCGAGCGTCAGGTTGGGCACGAAGTGGGCGTCCATGACGTCGACGTGCAGCCAGTCGGCGTCGGCCACCCGGGCCACCTCGTCGGCCAGCCGGGCGAAGTCCGCGGACAGCAGGCTGGGGGCGATCATCGGGGTGCGGGCCACGTCGTCCGAGTCTAGGTGCGGCGTGATCAGCGCCGTCCGGCAGCGGCGCACGGCCTCCCCGGACCCTCGGGTCTCGAAAGGTAACCGTCCGATAACGGCGGGTGGACCGGATCACATCCGTTACCTACGGTCAGCCCGGGTTGTCACAGAGTGATATCGGTGGAACCGCACCGGTTGACGGCAGCCCTCAGCCGACTACGGGAGACGGTCCTTGAAGAAGAGAGTTCTTCCCCTGGTCGTGGGTGCCGCGCTGGTCGCGGCGATGCCCGCGACCGCCAACGCGGCCCCGCCACCGGAGGAGCCCGCCGCGGCGCCCGACCGGGCGCACGACCTGCCCAACCCGCTGGGTGACAAGCAGCGGGAACTGCGTGAGCAGGCCCTCGAGGACGTCCTGTCCGGCGAGGCCACGCCGCGCGGCGACAACGAGGTCGTCGAGGTCGCCCGGGGCCAGTACGTCGAGCTCGCCCAGACCGACAGCGACGCGATCTGGACCGTGCTCGGCGAGTTCGGCGACCTGCCGCACAACCAGATCCCGCGGCCGGACCGCAGCGTGGACAACACCACGATCTGGACCGAGGACTTCTCGCAGCCCTACTTCGACCGGCTGCTCTACAGCTCCGAGGCCGGGGTCAACTCGGTCGCGAACTTCTACGAGGAGCTGTCCTCGGGCCGCTACACCGTCACCGGCGAGGTCGAGGACTGGGTCACCGTCGACGACCACGACGCGTCCTACTACGGCGAGGGCGACGACGGCCGCCGCCCGTGGGAGTTCGTCAACGAGTCGGTCAACACCTGGTACGCCGACCAGCTGGCGGCCGGGAAGACCGCCGCGGAGATCGACGACTACCTGTCCCAGTTCGACGTGTGGGACCGCTACGACCACGACTCCGACGGCGACTTCGACGAGGCCGACGGCTACATCGACCACTTCCAGGCCGTGCACGCGGGCATGGGCGAGGAGGTCGGCGGCGGCGCCCTCGGCGCGGACGCCATCTGGAGCCACCGCTGGTACAACCAGACCACCCGGGTCGGGGCCGGCGGCCCGACCGTGGACGGCGAGACCAACCCGCTCGGCGGCACGCAGGTCGGCCAGTCGAGCTACTGGATCGGCGACTACACGATCGAGCCCGAGAACGGCGGCGTCGGCGTCTTCGCCCACGAGTTCGGCCACGACCTCGGCCTGCCCGACCTCTACGACACCTCCGGCAACAGCGGCGGCGCGGAGAACAGCACCGGCTTCTGGTCGCTGATGTCCTCCGGCTCCTACGGCAACAGCGGTGAGCCCGCCGACGGCATCGGCACCCGGCCCACCCACATGGGCGCCTGGGAGAAGCTCCAGCTGGGCTGGCTCGACTACGAGGTGGTGCGGCCGGGCGCCACGGCCAACGTGCGGCTCGGCCCGTCGACCGCGACCACCAAGCAGGCACAGGCGCTCGTCGTCCTGCTGCCCGACCGCGAGGTCACCACGGACATCGGGGACCCCTACGAGGGCGCGGACTTCTGGTACTCGGGCCAGGGCGACGACCTCGACCACACCATGCTGACCGCCAAGCCCGCCGGCGCGACGACGCTGACGGCGAAGGTCCGCTACCAGATCGAGCAGGACTGGGACTACGCCTACGTCGGGTACGTGCAGAACGGCACCTTCACGCCGCTGCCGACCAGCCGGTCGACGACCACCGACCCGAACGGCCAGAACGCCGGCCACGGGATCACCGGCAGCACCGACGGCCAGTGGGTGGACCTCACCGCCGACGTCAGCGCGGTCCCGGACGGTGCCCAGGTCGGGTTCCGCTACTGGACCGACGGCGCCGTCGTCGAGCCCGGCCTGCAGGTGGACGCCGTCGCCCTCGGTGGCACCCCGGTGACCGACTGGACCCTCGACGGGTTCGCCGTCACCACCGGCACGGCGACCGAGCGGTTCTTCAACGCCTACCTCGCTGAGAACCGCACCTACACCGGGTACGACGCCGGCCTGCGCACCGGCCCGTACAACTTCGGCGACCCGGCGCGCGCGGACTGGGCCGAGCGGCTGCCCTACCAGGACGGCCTGCTGATCAGCTACTGGAACACCCAGTACGAGGACAACAACGTCGGCGCCCACCCGGGTGGCGGGCTGGTCCTGCCGGTCGACGCCCACCCAGGGCTGCTGTACGAGCCCACCGACGACGAGGGGACGAACCGCAGCGACGGCGAGAGCTGGCGGCCGCGGATCCAGTCCTACGACTCGACCTTCGGGCGGCAGGTGACGGACCGGATCACGCTGCACGACCCGGACACCGGGGCGGCCGGCACCTACGGCGGGCTGCCCGCCGTGCCGACCTTCGACGACACGCAGGACTGGTACGTGGCGCCGGGTGAGCAGCCCGACGCCAACGGCTGGGCCGGCGTGGACGTCCCGGAGACCGGTACCCGGATCACCGTGGTGAGCACGGGCGCGCAGGACAGCTTCATGCAGGTGCGGGTGAACTGACCCGCTTGCCCAGGACGGCCCCCCGGCGCACGCCGGGGGGCCGTTCGGCGTCCGGGCGGGTGCTCAGCCGCGGTCGGGCAGGGCGTTCCACTCGGACCAGGTCAGGTCGCGCCCGACGTACCGCGGCGCGCGCAGCGGCCACCGCTCGGCCAGCCAGCGCGGCAGGAACTCGTCCAGGGCCCGCTCCACGTCCGAGCCCACCAGCCGGTCGACCACCCACCACGACACCTCGGCGTCGGCGTCCCCGGCCTTGGCGGGCGGGTCGATGTAGAGGCAGCCGAGCAGCTCGGCCTCGTCGTCCTCGAACAGGCCGTACAGGAAGCTCTCGTGGGCCTCGATCTCCCGCTCGTGGTGGGCGAGGTCCTCCCGGTCGGCCTCGATCGTCATGTGCGCCGGGGGCCAGCCCCACGCCTCGCCGTAGATGCTCCACAGCCGCTCGCGGGAGCCCATGACGGCGGGGAAGTCGATCTCGGTGTCGGCCGGGCCCATGGGCCGCAGGTGCTGCCCGGTGGGCAGGTCCGCGCGCAGCGGGTGGACGAAGTCGTCGGGGAGCCAGGGCTTCGCGGGCGAGGTCACGGCGGGGCAGAGTAGGCGACCGACGCCGTCCGCGGTGTGTGCACGCTGCGCGAGCCCGGCCGCGCCGCGGCCGCGGTGCGTGCACGAACCGCCGCGCCGGTGGGCTCCGGGCGGTCAGCGGGTGCGGCGCAGCAGGGCCAGGAACATCGCGTCGGTGCCGTGCCGGTGCGGCCACAACTGGCCGTAGCGGCCCCGCTCGACGCCGGGGACCCCGGGGAACAGCGGCGCCACGGGCAGCACCTCGACGTCGTCGCGCGCGGCGGCGACGTCGGCGACCGCGACGGTCTCCGCGGTGTGCGGCGAGCAGGTCACGTAGGCCACGACCCCGCCCGGCCGCACGGAGGCCAGCGCGCCGTCGAGCAGCGCCGTCTGCAGGCCGACCAGCGGGGCGACGTCGTCGGCCGTGCGCCGCCAGCGCACCTCCGGCCGCCGGCGCAGCGCGCCCAGCCCGGTGCACGGCGCGTCGAGCAGCACCCGGTCGAACGAGCCCGGCGCCCACGGCGGCTGCCGCCCGTCGGCCACGAGCACCTCGACGTCGTCCTCCCCCGCCAGCGCCCCGCGGACCAGCTCGGCGCGGTGCGGCGCCCGGTCGGCGGCGGTGAGGTGCACCCCGGCCGGGCGGACCGCGGCCAGCAGCCCGGCCTTGCCGCCGGGGCCGGCGCAGACGTCGAGCCAGCGCCCGTCGGGGCCCGCCAGCGGCGCGCGGGCCAGCAGCAGGGCGGCGAGCTGGCTGCCCTCGTCCTGCACCGCCGCCGCGCCGGCGCGCACCGACGGCAGCCGCCCGGGGTCTCCCCCGCCGAGGCGCACCGCGTACGGCGACCAGGGACCCGGCGTCCCGCCGGACTCCTCGGCGAGGGCCTCGCGGGCCACCCGGCGGGCGACCAGGTGCACCTCGGGGGCGGCGTCGTCGGCGAGCAGGGCGTCCTCGAGCTCGGCGTCGCCGCCGAGGGCCTCCCGCCAGGCGGCCACGATCCACGCGGGGTGGTCGGTGGCCAGGCCCAGCCGCCGGTCGCCCTCGGCGTCCAGCCGGGCCAGCCACGCGGCCCGGTCGCCGACCGCCGCCACCCTGCGCAGCACGGCGTTGGCCAGCCCCGAGGGCCCGGTGCCGACGATCGCCCGGACCAGGTCGACGGTGGTGGCGACGGCGGCGTGGGCCGGCACCCGCAGGTCGACCACCTGGTAGGCGCCCAGCCGCAGCAGGTCGAGCAGGCGGCGGTCGAGCTCGGTGAGCGGCCGGTCGACCACCTGCTCGAGGACGGCGTCGAGGGTGCCCTGCGCCCGCAGCGTCCCGTAGGCGAGCTGGGTGGCGAAGGCGGCGTCGCGCGGCTCGAGGTCGCGCTCGCGCAGCAGCTGGGGCAGCAGCAGGTTGGCGTAGGCGTCGCGGCCGGAGACGCCGTCGAGGACGTCGTAGGCGGTCAGCCGGGCACCGTCGAGGGGCGGGCGGCGGGGCGGGCGGCGGTCCCGGCGCCCTCCGCGCGGGCCGGCCGGGCGGCGGGGCGGGCCGGTCACGTCCCGAACCGCTCGCCGGGCGCCGGGCGGGCGCCGCGCGCCCAGTCGGCGGCCGGCTGCAGCCGCTTGCCGGCCGGCTGCACCTCCCCCAGCCGGACCGACCCGCGGCCGGTGCCGACGACGACGCCCGGGCCGACCGACAGCTCACCGGGCGCCAGCGCCAGCGCCGTCGGCAGCGGCTCGACCGGCCCGAGGCGGAAGCGGTCGCCGCGCCAGGTGGTCCACGCGCCCGGCGCCGGGGTCATCCCCCGTACCCGCCGGTCGACGACGTGCGCCGGCAGGTCCCAGTCGACGCGGGCGTCGGCGGTCTCGAGCCGCGGGGCCAGGCTGACGCCCTCGGCCGGCTGCGGCCGCGGCTCGAGCGTGCCGGCGGCGATGCCGTCGAGGGTGACCACCAGCAGCCGGGCGCCGCTGACCGCGAGGCGGCCGAGCAGGTCGCCGGCGGTGTCGCGGGGGCCGATCTCCTCGGTGACCACGCCGTACACCGGCCCGGTGTCGAGGCCCTGCTCGAGCCGGAAGGTGCACGCGCCGGTGACCTCGTCGCCGGCCATGACCGCGTGCTGCACGGGCGCCGCGCCGCGCCAGGCCGGCAGCAGGGAGAAGTGCAGGTTGACCCAGCCGTGCGCGGGCAGGTCGAGCGCGGCGGGCGGGACCAGCGCGCCGTAGGCCACCACCGGAGCGCAGTCGACGGCGAGGTCGGCCAGCCGCGCCAGGAACTCCGGCTCGCGCGGCGAGCGGGGCTGCAGCACCGGCAGGCCGGCGGCGTCGGCGCGCTCGGCCACCGGGGAACGGCTGACCTTCCGGCCGCGGCCGGAGCGGGCGTCGGGCCGGGTGAGCACGGCGGCCACCTCGTGGTCGGAGGCCAGCAGCGCCTCCAGCGAGGGGACGGCGGCCTCGGGCGTCCCGGCGAACAGGAGCCTCAGTGGGGGCTCACCTCCACCCGCGGCACCCAGGCGGCCATGCCGGCCCACTCCGCCTCGGCCAGCGCGGCCAGGGCGGCGGCCCGCGCCCCGGGGTCGAGCCGGTCGACGAAGACGACGCCGTCGAGGTGGTCGACCTCGTGCTGCACCGCGCGGGCCAGCAGGTGCGAGCCCTCCACCCGCACCGGGTCGCCGTGCTGGTTCCAACCGGTGGCGACCACGTGCAGGTGGCGGCGGCAGTCGAAGCGGTAGCCGGGGATGGACAGGCACCCCTCGGGCTCCTCCTCGGTCTCGTCGCCGACGAGGTCGACCGAGGGGTTGACCAGGTGCCCGACCTCGCCGTCGACGTGCCAGGTGAACACCCGCAGGCCCACCCCGATCTGCGGTGCGGCCAGGCCCGCGCCCCCGGCGGCGTGCATGGTCTCGGTCAGGTCGGTGACCAGGCGGCGCAGCTCGGCGTCGAAGTCGACGACGGGGGCCGCGGGCCGGTGCAGGACCGGGTCGCCGAGCAGCCGGATGGGGGTGACGCTCACCGGGCCAGCGTAGGCGGAGCGCTCCCGTGCACTTCCGCGTACGTGCCCGTGCGCACTCCCGCGGACGTGCAGGTCCGCGGACGTGCCCGCGTCGGGTTCTGCTCGCGGGCGGATCCCGGCTGGGGCCCGCGATGCCGAGTGAGCAGTCGTCGCGGCTCTCCACGGCGTGGCGGCGCGCGTCGCCGGCTGCAACTGCCCACCCGGGGCGCGGACCGAGGGGCGGGAACAGCCTCCCTCAGACCAGCTCGAGCGGGTCGAGCTGGACCCGCACGTGCTCGCTCGCCTTGCGGGCGCTGCGGACGCCCTGGACCTCGGCCAGCGCGGTCGCCAGCGCGGTGCCCTCGCCGCGCGGCACCCGCACCAGGTAGCGCTCCCGCTCGCCCTCGTGCCCCGGCCGCGGCGGCTCGGGGACGGGGCCGAGCAGGTCGGCCTCGGCGGGCAGCCGGGCGGCGTCGAGGAACTCGGCCAGCGCCGCCGGCGACCCCGACAGCGCGGCCATCCGGGTGGCCGGCGGGAAGCCGAGCGCGCGGCGGTCGGCCAGCTCCCGCGCCGCCAGCCAGCCCGGGTCCCAGCGCACCAGCGCCTGGACGACGGGGTGCGCGCCGTC
This sequence comes from Geodermatophilus sp. SYSU D00710, assembly GCF_054050195.1. NCBI lineage: Bacteria > Bacillati > Actinomycetota > Actinomycetes > Geodermatophilales > Geodermatophilaceae > Geodermatophilus > Geodermatophilus sp. SYSU D00710. The sequence continues at coordinate 22,313 of NZ_JBJGYX010000040.1, read as the reverse complement.
GGCGGCGACGACGACCGTGCCGGAGGAGCGCACCAGGGTGGCCGCGTTCATCCAGCGGCGCAGGGTCTCCTCGCCGGCCCGCAGGTCGGCCCGGCCCAGCAGCGCCCACGAGTCGAGCAGCAGCGCCGCGCCGTAGCCGCCCTCGGCCACCGGCTCCGCGCCGGGGGTGGCCACGACCAGCGCCGGCCCCGCGGGCACCGCGGCGAGCACGCCCGACCCGCGCCCGGACACCCGCACCGCGGCGCCCGGGAACGCCCGGCCCAGCTCCTCGGCGGTCCGCGCCGCGCCGACGACGGAGGCGCGCAGCTTGGTGCCGTGGCAGTGCGGGCAGTCGAAGGTGGTCGCCGGGCGGGCGCACCAGCGGCAGGCGGGGATGCGCGAGCCGCCCGGCCCGGGGGTGGGCGCGATGCCGAGCGGGCCGGAGCACACCGCGCAGCGGGCCGGGGCGCGGCAGCGGTCGCACGAGAGCCCCGGGGCGTACCCGGCGCGCGGCACCTGCACGAGCACCGGGGCGCCGTCGGCCAGCGCCTGGCGGGCCACCCGGTGGGCGAGGCTGGGCAGCCGGGCGGTGCGGGCGGCGGGGTCGCGGGCCAGCTCGGAGTCCTCGCCCAGCGCCTGGACCCGCGGGGCGGCCGCGCGCAGGGTGGCGCGGTCGGCGGCCAGTTCGTGCGCCCAGCCGCTCTCGACCAGCAGCGCGGCCTCGGCGGTGCGTGCGGTGGCCGCGACGACGGCCGCGCACGAGGCCAGGTGGGCGCGGTGCACGAGCACGTCGCGGGCGTGCGCGTAGGGCGCCCGGGGCTCGGCGTGCAGGTCATCGCCGTCGTCCCAGACGGCCACCAGGCCGAGGTCGGCGACCGGTGCGAAGGCCGCGGCGCGGGTGCCCAGCACCACCCGGGCACTGCCGCGGGCGGCGTCGAGGAAGCGCCGGTAGCGGGCGTCGGGGGCGGCGTCGGCCCGCAGGACCACGAACGACCCGGGCGGCAGGACGGCGCCGGCCGCGGCCTCCAGCCGGTCGAGGTCGCGCCCGTCGGGGACCACGACCAGCGCGCCGCGCCCGCCCGAGAGCGCCGCGCGGCACAGCTCGGCCAGCCGCGCCGGCCAGTCCTCGCCGGGCAGCGCGGTCCACACCGCACGTGCGGACCGCCCCTCGGCGACGGCGGCGAGCAGGGCCGGGCCGGTCGGGTAGCGGGCGAAGCCGGCGGGGTCCGGCGGCGTCGGCGGTGGCGGGGGCTCGGCCGGCGGGCGCTTCTCGGCGGCGGCGCGGCGCGGCGGGACGGCCAGCCGCAGGACGTCGGTCAGCGTGCCGCCCCAGCGCTGGGCGACCGAGCGGGCCAGCGCGGCCACCTCGGGGGTGAGCACCGGCTCGGGCGAGACCAGCTTGGCCAGCGGGGCGAGCTTGCGGTCGGTGCCGGTGGTGTCGGCCAGCTCGAGCACGAACCCGTCGACGAGCTGCCCGGCGAAGCGCACCCGCACCCGGCAGCCGGGCCGGACCTCGCCGGCCATGTCGTCGGGGACGGCGTAGTCGAAGGGCCGGTCCAGGTGGGCCAGCGGCACGTCGACGACGACCCGGGCCACCCGCGGCGGCCCCGCGCGGAGGCTCGCCCCGAGCTCGCGAGGGGGAAGGGGCGCGGGGTCCTTCGACAGCGCTGTTCTCCGTTCGGCGGGGTCGTGTCGCCGCAGTGTCCCCGCCGGGTACGACGGTCCCGGGGCTCAGCCGACGGCCGAGCGCAGCGCCTCGACCCGGTCGGTGCGCTCCCAGGGCAGCTCGACGTCGGTGCGGCCGAAGTGGCCGTAGGCGGCGGTCGGCCCGTAGATCGGCCGCAGCAGGTCGAGGTCGCGCACGATCGCGCCCGGGCGCAGGTCGAACACCGTGGTGACCGCCTTCTCCAGGACGTCGTCGGGGACGGTGCCGGTGCCGTGGGTGTCGACGAACAGGCCCACCGGGTGGGCGGCGCCGATCGCGTAGGCCACCTGCACCTCGCAGCGGCGCGCCAGGCCCGCGGCGACGACGTTCTTGGCCACCCAGCGCATCGCGTAGGCCCCCGACCGGTCGACCTTCGACGGGTCCTTGCCGGAGAACGCGCCGCCGCCGTGGCGGGCCATGCCGCCGTAGGTGTCGACGATGATCTTGCGGCCGGTCAGGCCGGCGTCGCCCATCGGACCGCCGATGACGAACTTGCCGGTCGGGTTGACCAGCAGCCGGTAGCCGTCGGTGGGCAGCCCCAGCTCGGCGAGCTCGGGCTCGACGACGAGCTCCTGCACGTCGGGGGTGAGCAGCTGCTCGATGGAGATGTCCTCGGCGTGCTGCGAGGAGACGACGACGGTGTCGACGCCGACCGGCCGGTCGTCCTCGTAGACGACGGTGACCTGGGTCTTGCCGTCGGGGCGCAGGTAGGGCACCGAGCCGTCCTTGCGGACCGCCGCCAGCCGGCGCGACAGGCGGTGGGCCAGCGCGATCGGCAGGGGCATGAGCTCGGGGGTCTCGTCGGTGGCGTAGCCGAACATCAGGCCCTGGTCGCCGGCGCCCTGGCGCTCGATCTCGTCGTCGGCGGTGCCGGAGGTGCGCGCCTCGTAGGCGGTGTCGACGCCCTGGGCGATGTCGGGCGACTGGGCGCCGATGGAGACGCTCACGCCGCAGGAGGCGCCGTCGAACCCCTTGCGGGAGGAGTCGTAGCCGATCCGCAGCACCGTCCGGCGCACGATGTCGGCGATGTCGACGTAGCCGGCGGTGGTGACCTCGCCGGCGATGTGCACCTGCCCGGTGGTGATCAGCGTCTCCACCGCGACCCGGCTGCGTGGGTCCTGGCGGAGCATCTCGTCGAGGATCGCGTCGCTGATCTGGTCGGCGATCTTGTCCGGGTGGCCCTCGGTCACCGACTCGGACGTGAAGAGGCGGCGTGGCACTCGGTTCTCCCTGGTTCGGTGACGGGCTCGCGGGCGGTGGGTGGGTCACGGGCGGCGTCCCCCCGCCGCGTGAGCACGGTACCGGCGCGCCTCCGGGACGGCAGCCGGCGGTCAGGCCAGGCGGGGCAGCACGGCCTGCCAGACGGCCGCGGCGACGGCGTCCTTGGTGCCGTGCGGCACCTCGGTGGCGCTGCCGTCGGCGGCCAGGACGACGGCGGCGTTGTCCGGCCGGCCGAACACCCCGCCGCCGGAGACGTCGTTGACGACCAGCAGGTCGCAGCCCTTGCGGGCGAGCTTGGCGCGGGCGTGGGCGAGCACGTCGCCGTGCTCGTCGCCGGTCTCGGCGGCGAAGCCGACGACCAGCTGGCCGGCGGCGCGCTTGGTGACCAGCTCGGCGAGCACGTCCGGGTTGCGCACCAGCGGCACGCTGTCGGGCTCGCTCGCGCTGTCCTTCTTGAGCTTCGTGGCCGCGACCGTGGCCGGCCGGAAGTCGGCGACCGCGGCGGTCATGACCACGACGTCGGCCTCCGGGGCCTCGGCGAGCACCGCGGCGCGCAGCTCCTCCGCCGTCCCCACCGGGACGACGCGGACGCCGAACGGCGCGGGCAGGTCGACGTTGGCCGCCACGAGGGTGACCTCGGCGCCGCGGGCGGCGGCCACCCGGGCCAGCGCCCAGCCCTGCCGGCCGGAGGAGCGGTTGCCCAGGTAGCGCACCGGGTCCAGCGGCTCGCGGGTGCCGCCGGCGCTGACCACGACGCGGCGGCCGGCGAGGTCGGCGCGCAGCACGTCGGCGCCGGCGGTGAGCGCCACCCGGGCGAGCGCGGCGACGTCGGCGGGCTCGGGCAGCCGGCCGGGACCGGAGTCGGGGCCGGTCAGCCGGCCCACGGCCGGCGGCAGCACGATCGACCCGCGGCGGCGCAGGGTGGCCACGTTGTCCTGGGTGGCCGGGTGCAGCCACATCTCGGTGTGCATCGCCGGGACGAAGACCACCGGGCAGTGCGCGGTGAGCAGCGTCGCGGTGAGCAGGTCGTCGGCGCGGCCGGCGGCCGCGCGGGCCAGCAGGTCGGCGGTGGCCGGGGCGACGACGACGAGGTCGGCGGTCTGCCCGATCCGGACGTGGGCGACCTCGGGGACGTCGGACCACACGTCGGTGGTGACCGGGTGACCCGACAGCGCCTCGAAGGTGGCCGCCCCGACGAAGTGCAGCGCGCCCGGGGTGGGGACGACGCGCACGTCGTGCCCGGCCTCGGTGAGCGCGCGCAGCAGCAGCGCGGCCTTGTAGGCGGCCACCCCACCGGCGACGCCCAGGACGATCCGGCTCATGTGCCCCATCCTCCCGCAGACACGGCGACGCCCCCGGTACCGAGTACCGGGGGCGTCACTCACACGGGGCGCGACGGCCGGTGGAAACGCCACCAGCCGCGCGGCCCCCTCGCAGGGCCCCGCCGCGAGCCTGCGAGCGGTGGGGGGCGAGGGGGTCCTCCTAGTTCTCCCCGGCGGTGTGGGTCAGCAGACCCTCGTTGATCTCGCGCAGGGCGATCGACAGCGGCTTCTCCTGCGGCGCGGTGTCGACCAGCGGGCCGACGTACTCCAGCAGACCCTCGGAGAGCTGGCTGTAGTAGGCGTTGATCTGCCGCGCGCGCTTGGCGGCGAAGATCACCAGGCCGTACTTGCTGCTGGTGCGCTCGAGCAGCTCGTCGATCGGCGGGTTGGTGATGCCCTCGGGGGCGGGTGCGACTCCGGACACGGGCGCGGGACTCCTCGGCTGGTTCGGCGGGGGTGAGGGGCCTCGGGGGGCCGGTCACTCGGGCGCGCCGGTCGTCCCGGACGACGGCGCAGCTAGCAAGGATACCAACTCGTCCGCGGCCCGGGTGACGTCGTCGTTGACCACCACGACGTCGAACTCGCCGGCGGCGTCCAGCTCGGCCTGCGCGATGGCCAGCCGGCGCTCCTGCACCGCCGGGGGCTCGGAGCCGCGGCCGGCCAGCCGGCTGACCAGCTCGGCCCACGACGGCGGGGCGAGGAAGACCAGCTGGGCGTCGGCGTCGCGGGCGCGGACCTGGCGCGCGCCCTGCAGCTCGATCTCCAGCAACGCCGGCGCCCCGGTCGCGAGTCGCTCGCGGACCGGGGCGGCCGGTGTGCCGTAGCGGTTGCCGGCGTACTCGGCCCACTCGAGCAGGCCGTCCCCGGCGACGAGCCGGTCGAACTCGGCGTCGTCGACGAAGTGGTAGTGCACCCCGTCCACCTCCCCGGGCCGGGCCCGCCGGGTGGTCACCGACACCGAGACCCACACGTCGGGGTGCCGGCGGCGGACCTCGGCGACGACGGTGCCCTTGCCGACCCCCGAGGGACCGGAGAGCACCGTCAGGCGCGCCGGGACGGGGGTCGGGAGGGCGGTCGGCAACGGGAGGTCCCTCGTGGTGCTGGTGTCGGACGGGGCGTGCGGCACCGGACCTCAGGCCGTGGAGTCGGCGGGCACCTGGTCGGGGACCACCTGTTCGCCGCCGAACTCCGCCTCCAGGGCGCGGCGCTGGTTGGCGCCCAGGCCGCGGACCCGGCGGGTCGGGGAGATCTCGAGCCGCTCCATGATCTTCGCAGCACGGGCCTTGCCGACGCCGGGCAGGGACTCCAGGACCGCGGAGACGCGCATCTTGCCGATCACCTCGTCGGTGTCGCCCTGGCGCAGGACGTCACCGACCGTGGCGCCCTTGCTCTTGAGCCGCTCGCGCAGCTCGGCACGTGCCTTGCGGGCCGCGGCGGCCTTCTCCAGGGCGGCGGCGCGCTGTTCCGGGGACAGGTCAGGCAGGGGCATGGTGCGTCCCAATCGTGTCGTCGCAGGGGTTTGGCACCCCCGCGTCTCGGTGCTGTGTCCGTGCCGTGCGGCTGGTCCGGAACCCGTGATCTCGGGCCCGGCGGTCAACCTAGTAACCGGGAATCCGCAGGTCACGCGCGGTGCGCGCGGAGTTTCCGATCTCCGCCCGTCCGCACCTCACGCTCCGTCCACCGGCCGTGTGACGGTCCGTGAGACCCGCAGGTCAGAAAGTATACGGAACGTATTAGGTCCGCATGCATCGCGCGAGACACGCGGAACACGACACGCCGGGGGGCTGGGACTCAGCGGGCCGACCGGCGGCCCAGCGCCCACCCGCCGGCCGCGGCGAGCACCACCGCACCGAGGACGGCCAGCCCGATGCCGGCCAGGTGCCCGGTCGTCCAGGTGACCACCCCGCCGGCGGTCGGCGTCAGGGTGCTCCCGTAGGCGTCGGCGGGCGTCAGGGGCGCGTAGGCGTAGCTGCCCCCGTACGGGACGCCCACGGGCCCCGTGTCCGCCCGCCAGAACAGCCCGACGCCGGAGACCAGCAGGGCTCCCGCCACCAGCAGCGCCGACGCCGGGCCCTGCCTCACGCGGTCAGCTCCTCGGTCCAGCGGGCGGCGGCGGCCCGCAGCGCGGCCGGGTCCGGCCCGGCGGCGAGCACGTCGCGGGAGACGGTGGGGAGCACGGCGCGATCCTGCCCGAACAGCCGCCGCAGGTCGGCCACCGTGCCGCCCTGCGCGCCGAGGCCGGGGGCGAGCACCGGGCCGCCGAGCCCGTCGAGGTCGACGTCGAGGTCGCGCAGGGTGGCGCCGACGACGACGCCGAAGGACCCCGTCGCCGCGCCCCAGCGTCCGGCGACGTCCCGCACCGCGCCGGGGTCGGGCAGCGGGTCGCCGACGACCCAGCCGGGGGTGTTCCAGCCGCGGACGGCGTCGACGACGACCTGCGCCACCGACCGCTCCCCCACCCGCGCGTGCTGGAGCGTGCCGGCGTCGGGGTTGGAGGTGCGGGCCAGCACGAACAGCCCGCCGCCGGTGAGCCGCGCGGTGTCCACGGCCGGCTGCAGGGAGCCGGGGCCGAGGAAGGGGCTGACGGTGAGCGCGTCGACCGCGCACGGGTGCTCCGGGCGCAGCACGTCGGCGTAGGCGTCCATCGTGGAGCCGATGTCGCCGCGCTTGGCGTCGAGCAGCACCAGCGCCCCGGCCGCGCGGGCCCGGGCGACGGCGTCCTCGAGGACCGCCAGCCCACGCGAGCCGTGCCGCTCGTAGAAGGCCGACTGCGGCTTGAGCACCGCCACCTGGCCGGCGAGCGCGTCGACGACGGCGTCGGTGAAGCGGGCCAGCCCGCCGGGGTCGTCGGGCAGGCCCCAGCGCTCCAGCAGCCCGGCGTGCGGGTCGAGGCCGACGCACAGCGGCCCGCGGGCGGCGACGGCGTCGGCGAGGCGCCGCCCGAACGGCTCGGTCCCCGTCACCGCGGCACCGACCGCGGCAGGGTGTCGCCGTACGCGGCGATGCAGTCGCGGGCGAGGAACGGGTCGGCGAAGGCACCGGCCGCCGACTGCACCGCGTCGGCGCCGGCCGCGTGCAGCGCCGCGAACGACGCCGGGTCGGTCACCCCGCCCATCGCCAGCACGCTGAAGCCCCACCCGCCGGCCTCGCGCAGCCCGACCAGCCGGCGGGTGAGGTCCAGGGCGCGCCCGCGGACCGCCGCCCCCGACAGCCCGGCCAGGGCCCGGCCGGGGAACGTCGGCCCGCCGTCGCGGCGCACCACGCGGGTCTGCACCGTGTTGATGCCCGCGACGCCGTCGACCAGCGGCGCCAGCCGGGGCACCAGCGCGGCGAGCCGGTCCTCGTCGAGCCAGGAGAGCTTGGCGACCAGGCCGGTGCGGTCGTCGAGCTCGCGGCGCACCGCCTCGACCACCGCGACGGTGGCGTCGGCGTCGAGGCACAGCGGCGGCTTCACGCCGTCGGGGGACGCGGTGAGCGTGTTCGGGCAGGAGAGGTTGAGCTCCACCACGGTCGCGCCGGCCTCCTCGGCCAGCCGCGCGGTCCGGGCGAAGTCGGCCGCCAGCGCCGGCCCGTCGCCCTCCCCCATGACGCTGACCAGCAGCAGCTGGTCCTCGTCGACGGCGGCCAGCGACCGCTCGAGGTCGGGCATCCACTCCTCCGGCGCCGGGGAGGGCACCCCGAAGGAGTTCACCGTGCTGACCTCCGGGTCGCCCGGCGGGATCCAGTCCCACGGGTCGGACACCACGACCTCGGCCCCGGGCCGGGGGGCGAAGGTCCAGTTCGGCTGGGCGTTGGGCTCGTGCGCGCGGCTGCGCACCGTCTTGTAGGTGAGCACGCTGAAGCCGTTGCGGGCGTGGTAGCGCACCCACTCCTCGCCGCCGTTGAGCACGCACGAGGGCACCCCGACCGGGAAGCCGACGTCACGGCCGAGCACCCGCCAGCGGCGGTCCCCCGCGCGCGGGCGCTCGGCCAGCCGCGGGCCGACCGGCGTCGTGAGGTTCTCCCGGTAGGAGCGCAGCACGTCGTAGGAGGGCGTCCGGACCCCGTGCGCCGCCAGCAGCCCGCCGTGCCCGGCGAGGACGAGCACGCGGGTGAGCAGCGGCAGGTCGGCGTCGCCGGCCTCCCCCGCGGCCAGCCGGCCGGCCAGGTCCTCGGCGCCGGCCCGCAGCGCCGCGAGCTCCGCGGCCGGCGGCGCGGCGAACCGGGTGACCCCGGCGAGGAAGGCGGCGGGCAGCCCGTCGAGCAGCCCGCGGGCGGCGAGGTCGTCGCGCACCCGCCCGACGACGCCCCAGGAGGTGCCTTTGTCGCGACAAAGGCCGCTCATGGGCGCGGGGACAGCGCCGCGTGGACCTCCTGCAGGCTGCGCACCCCGAGCCCGCCGCGGCGCAGCGCCTCGACGCCCTGCACCGCCGCGGCCATCCCCTGCACGGTGGTGATGCACGGGATGTCGACGGCGACGGCGGCGGTGCGGATCTCGTAGCCGTCCAGCCGCGGCCCGCTGTTGCCGGGCGACCCGAACGGCGTGTTGACGACGATGTCGACGTCGCCGGCGAGGATCCGCTCCACGCAGTTGCCCGGGCCCTCGCTGTACTTGCCGACCACCTCGCACTCGACACCGTTGCGGCGCAGCACCTGCGCGGTGCCGGCCGTGGCGAGCACGCGGAAGCCGAGGTCGGCCAGCCGCTTGACCGGGAACACCGCGGCCCGCTTGTCCCGGTTGGCCAGCGAGACGAACACCGTCCCCGACGTGGGCAGCGGACCGTAGGAGGCGACCTGCGACTTGGCGAAGGCGGTGCCGAAGCCGTCGTCGAGGCCCATGACCTCGCCGGTGGACTTCATCTCCGGGCCGAGCACGGTGTCGACCCCGTGGCCGTCGACGGTGCGGAACCGGTGGAAGGGCAGCACCGCCTCCTTCACCGCGATCGGCGCGCGCTCGGAGAGCTCGACGCCGTCGCCGGCGGCCGGGAGCACGCCCGCGGCGCGCAGGTCGGCGATGCTCTCCCCCACCGCGATCCGGGCCGCGGCCTTGGCCAGGGGCACGGCGGTCGCCTTGGAGACGAACGGCACCGTCCGCGACGCCCGCGGGTTGGCCTCCAGCACGTACAGCACGTCGTCCTTGAGCGCGTACTGCACGTTCAGCAACCCGCGCACGCCGATCCGGGTGGCCAGCGCCGCCGTGGCGGTGCGGATCTTCGCCAGGTCCTCGGTGCCCAGGGTGATCGGCGGCAGCGCGCACGCGGAGTCGCCGGAGTGGATGCCGGCCTCCTCGATGTGCTCCATGACCCCGCCGAGGTAGAGCTCGGAGCCGTCGTGGAGCGCGTCGACGTCGATCTCGACGGCGTCCTCGAGGAACCGGTCGACCAGCACCGGGTGGGCGGGGCTGACGTCGGTGGCCTTGGCGATGTAGGCCTCGAGCGTGGCGTCGTCGTAGACGATCTCCATGCCGCGCCCGCCGAGGACGTAGGACGGGCGCACCAGCACCGGGTAGCCGATCGCCGCGGCGATCTGCCGGGCCTCGGCGAACGTGGTGGCGGTCCCGTGCTCGGGCGCACGGAGGCGGGCGTCGGCGAGCACCCGGGAGAACGCGCCGCGGTCCTCGGCGTCGTCGATGGCCTCGGGCGAGGTGCCCAGCACCGGCACCCCGGCGTCCTTGAGCCGCTGCGCGAGGCCCAGTGGCGTCTGCCCGCCGAGGGTGCAGACCACCCCGGCCACCGGGCCGGCCGCCCGCTCGGCCTCGACCACCTCGAGGACGTCCTCGAAGGTCAGCGGCTCGAAGTACAGCCGGTCGGCGGTGTCGTAGTCGGTGGAGACGGTCTCGGGGTTGCAGTTGACCATCACGGCCTCGTAGCCGGCGTCCTGCAGCGCCATGACCGCGTGCACGCAGGAGTAGTCGAACTCGATGCCCTGGCCGATGCGGTTGGGCCCCGAGCCGAGGATGAGCACCGCGGGGCGCTCGCGCGGCTCGACCTCGGTCTCCTCGTCGTAGGACGAGTAGTGGTAGGGCGTGCGGGCGGCGAACTCGGCGGCGCAGGTGTCCACGGTCTTGAACACCGGCCGGATGCCCAGGCGCCAGCGCAGCACCCGGACGCCGTCCTCACCGGCGAGCTCCGGCCGCAGCGCGGCGACCTGCCGGTCCGAGAGCCCGTGCCGCTTGGCCCGCCGCAGCAGCTCGGGGGTGAGCGCCGGCGCGTCGCGCACCTGCTCCCCCACCTCGCGCACCAGCGCGACCTGGTCGACGAACCACGGGTCGAAGCCGCTGGCCTCGGCCACCTGCTCGACGGTCGCGCCCGCGGCGAGCGCCTGCTCGGCGAGGTACAGCCGGCCGTCGACGGGGGTGCGCAGCGCCTCGAGCAGCTCGTCGGCGGTCCGCGGGTCCGGCGGGCCGGTCCAGAAGCCGGCCACCGCCGTCTCGGTGGACCGCATCGCCTTGCCCAGCGCCTCGGGGAAGTTGCGGCCCAGCGCCATGACCTCGCCGACGCTCTTCATCGTGGTGGTCAGCCGCGGGTCGGCGCCGGGGAACTTCTCGAACGCGAACCGCGGGATCTTGACGACGACGTAGTCCAGCGCCGGCTCGAACGACGCCGGGGTCACGCCGGTGATGTCGTTGGTGATCTCGTCGAGCGTGTAGCCGATGGCCAGCTTCGCGGCGATCTTGGCGATCGGGAAGCCGGTGGCCTTCGACGCAAGCGCCGACGACCGCGACACCCGCGGGTTCATCTCGATGACGACCAGCCGCCCGTCGGCCGGGTTGACCGCGAACTGGATGTTGCAGCCGCCGGTGTCGACGCCGACCTCGCGCAGCACCGCGATGCCGACGTCGCGCATCCGCTGGTACTCGACGTCGGTGAGGGTCATCGCCGGCGCGACGGTGACCGAGTCGCCGGTGTGCACGCCCATCGCGTCGACGTTCTCGATCGAGCAGACGACGACCACGTTGTCGCTGCGGTCGCGCATGAGCTCGAGCTCGTACTCCTTCCAGCCGAGCACCGACTCCTCGACCAGGACGGTGTGCACCGGGGAGTCGGCCAGCCCGTGGGCGGCCATCCGCCGCAGCATCGGCTCGTCGGTGGCGAAGCCCGAGCCCAGCCCGCCCATGGTGAACGACGGGCGGACGACGACCGGGTAGCCGACCTCGGCGGCGGTCTCCAGCGCCTCCTCGACGGTCGAGCAGACCCGCGAGCGCGGGGCGTCGGCGCCGACCGAGCGGACGATGTCCTTGAACAGCTGCCGGTCCTCGCCGCGGTTGATCGCGTCGACGTCGGCGCCGATGAGCCGCACGCCGTACCGGTCGAGGGTGCCGTTCTGGTACAGGCCGATGGCGATGTTGAGCGCCGTCTGCCCGCCGAGGGTGGCCAGCAGCGCGTCGGGGCGCTCGCGGGCGATGACCCGCTCGACGAACTCCGGCGTCAGCGGCTCGACGTAGGTGGCGTCGGCGACCTCGGGGTCGGTCATGATCGTCGCCGGGTTGCTGTTGACCAGGCTGACCCGCAGCCCCTCGGCGCGCAGCACGCGGCAGGCCTGGGTGCCGGAGTAGTCGAACTCCGCGGCCTGGCCGATGAGGATCGGCCCGGACCCGATGACCAGGACGTGCGAGATGTCGGTGCGCCGGGGCATCAGCGGGCCTCCCCCATCAGGTCGACGAACCGCTCGAACAGCGGCGCGGCGTCGTGCGGCCCGGCCGCGGACTCCGGGTGGAACTGGACGCTGAACGCCGGGGCGTCGAGCAGCCGCAGCCCCTCGACGACGTCGTCGTTGAGGCCCACGTGGCTGACCTCGACCCGGCCGTAGGGGGTGTCGGTGGGCCGGTCCAGCGGCGCGTCGACGGCGAAGCCGTGGTTGTGGCTGGTGACGCGGACGGTGCCGCTGACCCGGTCGAGCACCGGCTGGTTCAGGCCGCGGTGGCCGAAGCGCAGCTTGTAGGTGCCCAGGCCCAGCGCCCGGCCGAGGATCTGGTTGCCGAAGCAGATGCCGAACAGCGGCCGGCCGGCGTCGAGCACGCCCCGCACGGCCGCCACCGCGTAGTCGGCCGCCGCCGGGTCGCCCGGGCCGTTGGAGAGGAAGACGCCGTCGGAGCCGTGCGCGAGCAGGTCCTCCGCCGTCGCCGTCGCCGGCAGCACGTGGGTCTCGACGCCGAGGGCGGCCAGGTGCCGCGGGGTGGCGCTCTTGATGCCGAGGTCGAGCGCGGCGACGGTGAACCGCCGCTCCCCCACCGCCGGGACGACGTAGGGCTCGCGGGTGCTCACGTGCGGCGCGAGGTCGGCACCGACCATGCCCTCGGCGGCACGCACCCGGGCGAGCAGCGCGTCGGGGTCGGTGGACTCGCTGCTGATCCCGGCCCGCATCGCGCCGCGCTCGCGCAGGTGGCGGGTGAGGGCGCGGGTGTCGATGCCGCTGATGCCGACGACGCCCTGGTCGGCGAGCTCGTCGTCGAGACTGCCGGTGGCCCGCCAGTTGGCCGGGCGGCGGGCGGGGTCGCGGACGACGAACCCGGCCACCCACATGCGGCGGCTCTCGTCGTCCTCGTCGTTGACCCCGGTGTTGCCCACGTGCGGGGCGGTCATGGTGACGATCTGGCCGGCGTAGCTGGGGTCGGTCAGCGTCTCCTGGTAGCCGGTCATCCCGGTGGCGAACACCGCCTCGCCGACCGTCGTGCCGACCTTGCCGTAGGCCTCGCCGCGGAACGTCCGCCCGTCCTCGAGCACGAGGATCGCCTGGGTCACTTCTGCGCCTTCCCGTCGAGCACGGTCGCCTCGCCCCGCAGGAACGTGGCGACCACCCGGCCGGGCAGCTCCCGGCCGGCGTAGGGGCTGTTGCGGCTGCGGCTGGCCAGCGCGGCCGGGTCGACGGTCACCCGGGCGGCGGGGTCGAGCAGCAGCAGGTTGGCCGGCTCGCCGGGCGCGATCGGGCGCCCGTGGCCGGCCAGGCGGCCGATGGCCGCGGGGCGGACCGACAGGCGGTCGGCGACGCCGGCCCAGTCGAGCAGGCCGGGCTCCACCAGCGCCTCGACGACGACCGACAGCGCCTGCTCCAGCCCGAGCATCCCGGGCCGGGCCTGCGCCCACTCGCTCTCCTTGTCCTCCACCGCGTGCGGGGCGTGGTCTGTGGCGACGGCGTCGATCGTGCCGTCGGCCAGCCCGGCGCGGAGGGCCTGCACGTCCTCGTCGGTGCGCAGCGGCGGGTTGACCTTGAACACCGGGTCGTAGGTCTCGGCGCAGGCCTCGGTGAGCAGCAGGTGGTGCGGGGTGACCTCGGCGGTCACCTGCACCCCGCGCGACCGCGCCCACCGCAGGATCTCCACCGAGCCGGCGGTCGAGACGTGGCAGACGTGCAGCCGGGCGCCGACGTGGCCGGCCAACAGCACGTCGCGGGCGATGACCGCCTCCTCGGCGGCGGCCGGCCAGCCGGTGAGGCCCAGCCGCGCGGAGCGGTCGCCCTCGTTCATCTGCGCGCCGGCGGTCAGCCGCGGCTCCTCGGCGTGCTGGGCGACCACGCCGTCGAAGGCCTTGACGTACTCCAGCGCCCGCCGCATGAGCGCGGGATCGGCGACGCACTGCCCGTCGTCGGAGAAGACCCGCACGCGGGCGGCGGAGTCGGCCATCGCGCCGAGCTCAGCCAGCCGCTCGCCGCGCAGCCCGACGGTCACCGCGCCCACCGGGACGACGTCGACCAGGCCGGCCTCCTGGCCGAGGCGCCACACCTGCTCGACGACGCCGGCGGTGTCAGCGACCGGGTCGGTGTTGGCCATCGCGTGCACCGCGGTGAACCCGCCCAGGGCCGCCGCGCGGCTGCCGGTCTCGACGGTCTCGGCGTCCTCGCGGCCGGGCTCGCGCAGGTGGGTGTGCAGGTCGACCAGGCCGGGCAGCGCGACCAGCCCGTCGGCGTCGACGACGGTGGCGCCGGGCGCCGAGAGCCGGTCGCCGACCGCGGCGATCCGGCCGTCCCTGAGCAGCAGGTCGGCGGGGTCGCCGCCCAGGACGCGCGCCCCCTTGATCAGTGTGGTCACGAGGACGTTCCTCCGAGCAGCAGGTAGAGCACGGCCATGCGGACGGAGACGCCGTTGCCGACCTGCTCGACGATGGTCGAGCGGACCGAGTCGGCGACGTCGGCGGCGATCTCCATGCCCCGGTTCATCGGGCCGGGGTGCATGACGATCGCGTCGTCGGACAGCGCCGCCATCCGGCGGGCGTCGAGGCCGTAGCGGCGGCTGTACTCCCGCGCGCTGGGGAAGAACGAGGCGTTCATCCGCTCGGCCTGGACCCGCAGCATCATGACCGCGTCGGCCTTGGGCAGCACCGCGTCGAGGTCGTAGGAGACCTCCACCGGCCAGGAGCCCACGCCCACCGGCAGCAGGGTGGGCGGCGCGACCAGGGTCACCTCCGCGCCGAGCGTCGTCAGCAGCCACACGTTCGACCGGGCCACCCGGCTGTGCAGGACGTCGCCGACGACCGCCACCCGGACGCCGTCGAGGCGGCCCAGCCGGCGCCGGATCGTGTAGGCGTCCAGCAGCGCCTGGGTGGGGTGCTCGTGGGTGCCGTCGCCGGCGTTGACCACGCTGCCGCGCACCCAGCCGGCCAGCCGGTGCGGTGCGCCGGACGCCGAGTGCCGGACGACGATCGCGTCGGAGCCCATCGCCTCCAGCGTCAGCGCGGTGTCCTTGAGGCTCTCGCCCTTGGAGACGCTGCTGCCCTTGGCGGAGAAGTTGATGACGTCGGCCGAGAGCCGCTTGGCCGCCAGCTCGAAGGAGATGCGGGTGCGGGTGGAGTCCTCGAAGAAGAGGTTGACCACCGTGCGGCCGCGCAGCGTGGGCAGCTTCTTGACCTCGCGGCCGGCCAGCGCCTGGTCGATCTGCGCGGCGGTGTCGAGGACGAGCGTGGCGTCGTCGCGGTCGAGGTCGGCCGCCTCCAGCAGGTGCCGCTTCACCGGCGCTCCCCCTCGGTCACCAGCACCTCGTCGGTGCCGTCGGTCTCGGTCAGGTGCACCCGCACCGTCTGGGCGCGCGAGGTGGGCACGTTCTTGCCCACGTAGTCGGCGCGGATGGGCAGCTCCCGGTGGCCGCGGTCGACCAGGACGGCGAGCTGGACCGCCCGCGGCCGGCCGAGGTCGCGCAGCGCGTCGAGGGCCGCGCGCACCGAGCGCCCGGAGAACAGCACGTCGTCGACGAGGACGACCAGCCGGCCGTCGATGCCCTGCTCGGGCAGGACGGTGTCCTCCAGCGCCCGGACGCCACGCAGCCGCAGGTCGTCGCGGTAGAGGGTGATGTCGACGGTGCCGGCGTCGACCGCCGTGCCGCTGAAGGCCTCGACGCGGGCGGCCAGGCGGCGGGCGAGCGGGGCGCCGCGGGTCGGGATGCCGACGAGCACGAGGTCGGCGAGGTCGTTGCCCGCCTTCTCGATCAGCTGGTGCGCCATGCGGTCGACCACGCGGGCGACGTCGGCGGGGGTGAGCAGCACACCGGCGGTGGACGTGCGGCTGGGAGCAGGCTCGCGCGAGCCGGCCATCAGGCCTCCTTCCCCGCCTCACGGGACGGGTCGTTAAAGGAGCGGATCGGACCGGGACAGACCGTACTGCATGCCGCCGGAGGGCCCTCGGGGCACGTCCTGGTTCCGCTGGTGGCGGTGCGTGAAGCAGGATGCCCCCCGGATGAGGGATGCGCTGTCGCCCCGTCCGCCCAACCAGTACGCTGCGTGACGACCGAGCCCTCCCACCGACGACGGACAGTGAGCAGACACGCATGAGCACGGACTACTCGCGGGCCCTCGGTGCCCGGCTGCGGGCGATCCGCAACCAGCAGGGCCTCTCCCTGCAGGGCGTGGAGGACAAGTCGCACGGCCGCTGGAAGGCCGTCGTCGTCGGCTCCTACGAGCGCGGCGACCGGGCGGTGACCGTCCAGCGCCTCTCGGAGCTGGCGGTCTTCTACGGCGTGCCGGTCTCCGAGCTGCTGCCCGACCCGCGCCCCTCCTCGGCCGTCACGTCCACGACGAAGATCGTGCTCAACCTCGAGTCGCTGGGCTCGCTGCCCGCCGACGAGGCCGGGCCGCTGGCGCGGTACGCCTCGACCATCCAGGCGCAGCGGCACGACTACAACGGCAAGGTCCTCTCCATCCGCGCGGAGGACCTCAAGTCGCTGGCGATCATCTACGACATGAGCCCCGACGAGCTCACCACCCGGCTCATCGAGTGGGGCGTGCTCAACCCGGGCGGCATGGACGGCCTGGGCGCCGCCGCTGCCGACGACGACGAGGCCTGGGACCGCCGGCGCGCCCCGCGCTGACCGATCCGTCCCCGGGTCCCGTTCCCGGGGCCCGTTCCCGACGGGACGTGCACGCAGCGCGACCGGCGGGGCTCCTCGACCGCGGTGTGTGCACGGCCCGGCTCCGGGCGCCGGGGACTGTCGGTGGGTGCTCCTAGCGTCGGCGGTGCCGACCACGCGCACCCCGAGGAGCACCCGTGACCCCCGTCCCGCCCGTCCCGATGCCCGACCGCGAGACCCTGCTGGCCATCAGCCGCCGGGCCGCGCTGCGCCGGGCGCAGCGACGCGACGCCGGCGCGCGGGCGGCGGCGATGCTGGCCGCCGCCGGGGTGGCCGGCGCCGCCTGAGGCCGCACCTCACGACGAGGACGTGGGCACCTCGGTGTCGAGGATGGCGCCGAGGACGCCGTTGACGTAGGCCGGCGAGTCGTCGGTCGACAGCGCCCGCGCGAGCTCCACGGCCTCGTCGATGACGACGGCGTCGGGCACGTCGTCGGCCCACAGCAGCTCGAACACGGCCATCCGCAGGATCGCCCGGTCGACGTCGGGCAGCCGCTCCAGCGACCACCCGCGGGCGTGCTGCCCGATCAGCTCGTCGATGCGCCGGGCGTGCGCGGCGACGCCCTCGACCAGCCGGACCGTGTGGTCGGACACCGGCGGGTCGGCGAGCGCGATGCGCTCCCGCAGCATCTCCACCGCGTCGGCGCCCCGCAGGTCGGCCGCGTAGAGGACGTCGACGGCGCGCTTGCGCGCCTTGGTGCGGGCGGCCATGCGGGGGCTCCGGGGTGCGGTGCCGGCCGGCGCGGTCAGTTGGCCCGGCCGAGGTAGCGGCCGTCGCGGGTGTCGACCTTGAGCCGGTCGCCGGTGTTGACGAACAGCGGCACCTGGATCTGCGCGCCGGTCTCCAGGGTGGCCGGCTTCGTGCCGCCGGTGGAGCGGTCGCCCTGCAGGCCCGGGTCGGTGTGCTCGACGACGAGCTCGAGGGTCACCGGCAGCTCGACGTAGAGCGGCGTGCCCTCGTGGACGGCGACGACGGCCTCGGTGTTCTCCAGCAGGTAGTCCGCCCCGCCGCCGACGGTCTCGGCCGGCACGTGGATCTGGTCGAAGGTCTCCCCGTCCATGAAGACGAAGTCGGTGCCGTCCTTGTACAGGTAGGTCATGTTCCGCTTGTCGACCGTGGCGGTCTCGACCTTGGTGCCGGCGTTGAAGGTCTTGTCCACGACCTTGCCCGAGAGCACGTTCTTCAGCGTCGTCCGCACGAACGCGCCGCCCTTGCCGGGCTTGACGTGCTGGAACTCGGTGACGGACCACAGCTGGCCGTCGAGGTTGAGGACCATGCCGTTCTTGAGGTCGTTGGTGGTAGCCATCTAGAGGACCAGCAGTTCCTTGCTCGTGAGGGTCAACAACTCGGGCGCGTCCGCCGTGACGACGAGCGTGTCCTCGATCCGGACACCGCCGTGGCCGGGGAGGTAGACCCCGGGCTCCACGGTGACGGCCATGCCGGCGGCCAGCCTACCCGCGCCGGACGGGCCGATGGACGGCGCCTCGTGGATCTCGAGGCCCACGCCGTGCCCGAGGCCGTGGGTGAAGTGCTCGGCGTGCCCGGCGGCGGCGACGACGTCGCGGGAGGCGGCGTCCACGGCGACGACGTCGGCGCCGACGGCCAGCGCCGCCCGCCCGGCCGCCTGCGCCGCCGCCACGAGCTCGTAGACCTCCCGCTGCCAGTCGGCGGCGTGCCCGAGCACGACCGTGCGGGTCATGTCGGAGTGGTAGCCGTCGACGGTCGCGCCGAAGTCGAGCTTGAGGAGGTCGCCCGCGCGCAGCACCGTGCGGTCGGGCCGGTGGTGCGGGATGGCGGAGTTGGCGCCCGCGGCCACGATCGTCTCGAAC
Organism: Geodermatophilus sp. SYSU D00710; assembly: GCF_054050195.1. Lineage (NCBI taxonomy): Bacteria > Bacillati > Actinomycetota > Actinomycetes > Geodermatophilales > Geodermatophilaceae > Geodermatophilus > Geodermatophilus sp. SYSU D00710. Next base: position 3,947 of record NZ_JBJGYX010000040.1, on the reverse strand, counting down.
GACGGCGCCTCCGCCCCCAGGGTCAGCATCCGCGCGTCGAGCTCGCGGCCGACCTCCAGCTCGGTGCGCCCGGGCCGCAGCGCTCCCTCGGCGGCCAGCTCGGCCAGCGCCTGGTCGGCCACCGCGCAGGCCCGCCGCAGCGCGTCGACCTCGTCGTCGTCCTTGACCGCGCGCAGCGCCTCCACCGCCCGGCGCACCGACACCAGCTCGGGCACCGTGCCGCCGTCGGCGGCGTCGGTGAGCACCCGCTGCAGCTGGGCGTGCCCGTCGACGGTGACCTCGTGGCTCTCGTAGCCGATCCGCCCCGCACCCCGCCGCACCGCCTCCTGCGCCAGCGCCGGCACGGTGCCGCGGTCGACCAGCAGCTCGACGTCGGGCACCTGGGCGCCGGCCTGGGTGGTGTAGCGGCCGTCGGTGCCGAACAGGTCCCCGCCCCCGGACGAGCTGCCGTCGGTGCGCAGCAGCAGCGCGCCGTTGGAGCCGGTGAACCCGGTCAGGTAGCGGACGTTGAGCAGGTTGGTGACCAGGACGGCGTCCAGACCCTGCTCGGCCGCCGTCGCCCGCAGCCGGTCGCGGCGCCCGGCCTCCCGGGTCACTTCGCGCCCCGCAGCGAGAGCCACTGCAGCGCCAGCACGTAGCCCTCGATGCCGAGCCCCGCGATGACGCCGTCGGCCACCGCGGAGACGTGGGAGTGGTGCCGGAAGGGCTCGCGCTTGTGGATGTTGCTGATGTGGACCTCCACGAGCGGCGCACCGAGCGCGGCGAGCGCGTCGTGCAGCGCGACGGAGGTGTGCGACCACGCCGCCGGGTTGACCACGACCGGGTCCCCGGCGTCGGTGGCCTCGTGGACCCAGCGCAGCATCTCGGCCTCGTCGTCGGTCTGCCGGACCCGCACCTCCATCCCGAGCTCGTGCCCGGCCTTCTCGAGCAGCTCGACGAGCTGCGCGTACGTCGTCGTCCCGTAGACCTCGGGCTCGCGGGTGCCGAGCCGGCCGAGGTTGGGGCCGTTCAGGACCTGGACCGTCACGCGTCCTCCACAACTGCGGCCCACGCCGCGTCCAGCCACGCCGGATCGGGGTCGGTGAGGATCCCCGGGCTGCCGATCCCGTCGAGGACGACGAAGCGCAGCGTCGCCCCGCGGGCCTTCTTGTCCACCCGCATCACCGCCTGCAGCGCCGCCCAGTCGCCGCGGTAGCGGGTGGGCAGGCCCATGGCGGTGAGCAGCTCCCGGTGCCGGTCGGCCTCGGCGCGCGACAGGCGCCCGGCCTGCACGCCGAGCTCGGCGGCGAAGACCAGCCCGACGGCGACCGCCTCGCCGTGCCGCCAGGCGAAGTCCTCGACCCGCTCGACGGCGTGGCCGAGGGTGTGGCCGTAGTTGAGGAACTCCCGGACGCCGGTGTCGAACAGGTCCTGGCCGACCGCCTCGGCCTTCACCGCCACGCTGCGCTCGACGAGCTCCGCGGTGTCGCGGCGGCCGGTCGGGTCGGCCTCGAGCAGGTCGAGGATCGCCGCGTCGGCGATGAACCCGCACTTGACCACCTCGGCCAGGCCGGCGCGGAACTCCGCCTCGGGGAGCCCGGCGAGGACGTCGGTGTCGGCGAGCACGCCCGCGGGCGGGTGGAAGGCGCCGACCAGGTTCTTGCCCGCGCCGGTGTTGATGCCGGTCTTGCCGCCGACCGCGGCGTCGACCATGCCGAGCACGCTGGTCGGCAGGTGCACGACGCGCACGCCGCGCACCCAGGTGGCGGCGAGGAAGCCGGCCAGGTCGGTGACCGCTCCCCCGCCGACCCCGACGACGGCGTCGGAGCGGGTCAGGCCCAGCCGGCCGAACTCCTCCCACGCGGCTGCGGCGACCGCGGCGGTCTTGGCCGCCTCCCCGTCGGGGACGACGACGGCCTCGGCGGCCACCCCGGCGGTCTGCAGCGTCTCGACCGCGGCGCCGGCCAGCGCGGCCAGCGGCGGGGCGTGCACGACGGCGGCCTTCGGCGTGCCGGCCAGCAGCACACCGAGCTCGGCCTGCGCGCCGGGGCCGATGACCACCTCGTAGGGCCGCTCCCCGGCGACGCTCACCCGCCTCACCGGCCGGCTCCCGCGGGCAGCGCGGCCAGCACGTCGGCGACGACGTCGTCCGGGGTGCGGTCGCTGGTGGGGACGACGGCGGTGGCCACCTCGGCGTAGAGGGGGGCGCGCTGCTCGAGCAGGGTGCGCAGCACCGCCCGCGGGTTGACCGCCAGCAGCGGGCGGTCGCGGGACAGCCCGGCGCGCCGGGCGGCCGAGGGGACGTCGACGTCGAGGTGCACGACGGTGCCGCCGGCGCGGCCGTAATCGACCAGCAGCGCGCGGCTGGCCGGGCTGAGCACCGCGCCGCCGCCGAGGGCGAGGACACCGTCGTGCTCCCCGAGCGCGCGAGCCACCGCCTGCTCCTCCAGCGCCCGGAAGTGCGCCTCGCCGTGGGTGACGAACAGGTCGGCGACGGGCGCGCCGGCCGCGGCCTCGACGTCGGCGTCGGTGTCGCGGAAGGCCAGGCCGAGCGCGGCCGCCACCGCCGTCCCGACGGTCGTCTTGCCCGACGCCGGCGGGCCGACCAGGACCAGGGCGGGTGCGGTCACCGGTACGGGAGCGCGTCCAGGTAGGCCCGCGCGTTGCGGGCGGTCTCGGTCACCGAGTCGCCGCCGAACTTCTCCAGCGCGGCGTCGGCGAGCACGAGGGCGACCATCGCCTCCATCACCACCGAGCCGCGCGGCACCGCGCAGGCGTCGCTGCGCTGGTTGATGGCCACGGCGGCGTCCCCGGTGGCGACGTCGACGGTGGCCAGCGCCCGCGGCACGGTGGAGATCGGCTTCATCGCGGCGCGCACCCGCAGCACCTCGCCGTTGGTCATGCCGCCCTCGATGCCGCCGGCGCGGTCGGTGACCCGCCGCAGCCGGCCGTCGTCGCTGACGATCTCGTCGTGGGCGACCGAGCCGCGGCGGCGGGCGGTCTCCAGGCCGTCGCCGACCTCGACCGCCTTGACCGACTGGACGCCCATGAGCGCGGCGGCCAGGCGGGAGTCCAGCCGGCGGTCCCAGTGCACGTGGCTGCCCAGGCCCGGCGGCAGCCCGTGGACGACGACCTCGACGACGCCGCCGAGGGTGTCGCCGTTCTTCCGCGCGTCGTCGACCTCGGCGACCATGACCCCGCTGGTGGCCGGGTCGGCGCAACGGACCGGGTCCTCGTCGATGCGCGGGTTGTCCTGCGGGCCGGGCAGCACGCCGTCGGGGACGGTGACCGGGCCGATGCCGACGACGTGGCTGACCACCTCCACGCCGAGGCTCTGGCGGAGGAAGGCCCGCGCGATCGCGCCGAGCGCCACGCGGGCGGCGGTCTCGCGGGCGCTGGCCCGCTCGAGCACCGGCCGGGCGTCGTCGAAGCCGTACTTCTGCATGCCGGCGAGGTCGGCGTGCCCGGGCCGCGGGCGGGTGAGCGGGGCGTTGCGCGCCTGCCCGGCGAGCACCTCGGGGTCGACCGGGTCGGCCGACATGACCGTCGTCCACTTCGGCCACTCGGTGTTGCCGACCTGCACCGCGATCGGGCCGCCCATGGTCAGCCCGTGCCGGACCCCGCCGGTGAGGGTGACGACGTCCTGCTCGAAGGACATCCGCGCGCCGCGGCCGTGACCGAGCCGGCGGCGGGCCAGGTCCGCGTCGAGGTCGGCGGTCTGCACCCGCACGCCGGCGGGCAGGCCCTCGAGGATGGCGGTGAGCTGCTGGCCGTGCGACTCACCGGCGGTCAGCCAGCGCAACATGCCCCGGATTCTGCCAGCCGGGGGCCCGCGACCCGCCCGGGGCGTGGTGCGCGGCGTCGTGCGCCACGATCAGGGTCCCTGATCGTGCGGCGGCCCCCCCCCCCCCGTGCCCAGCGCGGTCTCACCCCCCCAAAAGCCACCCCCAAACCCCCCACCCCCCGCC
>NZ_JBJGYX010000039.1:0-43024 GCF_054050195.1 Geodermatophilus sp. SYSU D00710 | reverse complement strand
TGGTGGGGCGTTAAGCGCCCCGCCCCCCCCCCCCCCCCCCCCCCCCCCCCCCCCCCCCCCCCCCCCCCCCCCCCCCCCCCCCCCCCCCCCGCTGGCGCCGACGATCGTCGGCCGCTGGCTCACGCCCGGGTACGCCGCGCAGCACCCCGACCTGGTGGCGCGGCTGGAGGCGATGATCGCCGGCGCCGACGACGAGGGGTACGCGGCCTGCTGCGAGGCGGTCGGCTCCTTCGACGGCCGGGAGGACCTCGCCCGGATCACCGCGCCGACGCTGGTCGTGTCGGGCGCGCAGGACCCCGCGCTGCCGCCGCCGCACCAGCAGGCGATCGCCGACGGGATCGCCGGGTCGGCCCTGCTGACGGTCGACTCCGGGGCGCACCTGCCCAACCTGGAGCAGCCGCTCGAGGTCACCGGCGCGCTGCTGGCCCACCTCGACGCCGCGGGGCGGCACGCGTGAGCGACGCGCCCCTCGACTCGGACGACGCCCGCCGCGAGGCGGGGATGCGCACCCGGCGCGAGGTGCTGGGGGACGCGTGGGTGGACCGCGCGGTGGCCGGCACGACGCCGTTCACCGCGGGGTTCCAGGACTTCATCACCCGGGTGGCCTGGGGCGACGTCTGGCAGCGGCCGGGGCTCGGGCGGCGGGAGCGGAGCGTCGCGACGCTGTCGATCTGCATCGCGCTGCGGCACTGGGACGAGTTCGCGCTGCACGTCCGCGCGGCGGTGCGCAACGGGCTGACCGAGGCCGAGATCGCCGAGGTGGTCCAGCACGCCGCCGTCTACGCGGGGGTGCCGGCGGCCAACCACGCGTTCAAGGTCGCCGGGACGGTGCTCGAGGAGATGCGCGCCGGCTGAGCCGGCTCAGGCCCGCCGCGCCCGCTCCTCCGGGGTGGGCACCAGGGCGACGCTGAGCAGCGTCACGACGCCGACCAGGACCACCGCGGTGAGGTCGTCGTCCAGCAGGAACAGCAGGCCGGCGGCGCCGAGGCCGACGAGGACGGCGACGAGCAGCCGCCCGCGCACGCCGTCCCAGTACGACCGTGGACCACTCACGGCCTCCGACGGTAGGGACGGCACGGGCCACGATCGCGTGCTCCGGGTCGACCGGCGGCGCGTGTCCGGGCCGCCCGGCGCGTCGTCACACCCCGGCATTCCCCGGTCGCGGTCCGGTCGTGGGCGTGGGCGCTGTCGGCACCGAGATCGGCGGTCTCGTGGCCATGAGCTGCTGATGGCCACGAGACCGCCGATCTCGCGGTCCGGGCGTGGGGTGGGCCCCTGCGCAGCGAACGCCCAGCACCTCGGTGAGGATCGGAACAGGATCACCGACGAGAGGACCGACGTGGCACTCCTGGACGACGGCGCGTGGCAGGGCAGGGTCTGGACCGGGGCCTGGACCGACGGGTCCGGCGGCACCTACGACGCGGTGGAGCCGGCCACCGGCGACGTCATCGCGCCGGTCGGCCGGGCGACCCCGCAGGACGTCCACGCCGCGGCCGAGCGGGCGGCACGGGCCCAGCGGGAGTGGGCCGCCGCGCCGTTCGAGGAGCGGGCGCGCGTCCTGCGCCGCGCCGGGCAGGTGCTCGAGGACGCCGCCGACGAGATCCGGGGCTGGCTGGCGCGGGAGTCCGGCGCGATCCCGCCGTTCGGCGACTTCCAGGTCCACACCAGCGCCCAGGAGTGCTACGAGGCCTCGGCGCTGCCCAGCCACCCCTACGGCGAGCTGCTGCGCACCGGCGCGCCGCGGCTGTCCTTCGCCCGCCGCCTCCCGGCCGGCGTCGTCGGGGTCATCGCGCCGTTCAACGTGCCGACCATCCTCGCCATCCGGGCCGTGGCCCCGGCGCTCGCGCTCGGCAACGCCGTCGTCCTCAAGCCCGACCCGCGTACCGCGATCTCCGGTGGCGTGCTGTTCGCCCGGGTCTTCGAGGAGGCCGGACTGCCCGCCGGCGTGCTGCAGGTGCTGCCCGGCGGGGCCGACGTCGGCGAGGCGCTGGTGACCGCACCGCAGGTGCGGGTCATCGCCTTCACCGGCTCGACGAGCGCCGGCCGCGCCGTCGGCGCGCTGGCCGGCCAGCACCTCAAGCGCGCGCACCTCGAGCTCGGCGGCAACTCCGCGCTGATCGTGCTGCCCGACGTCGACGTCACCGCGGCGGCGGGCGTCGGGGCCTGGGGGACGTTCGCCCACCAGGGCCAGATCTGCATGGCCACCAGCCGGCACCTGGTGCACGAGTCGATCGCCGAGGAGTACACCGCCGTGCTCACCGAGAAGGTCGAGAAGCTGCCGGTCGGCGACCCGTACCGCGAGGAGGTGGCCCTCGGCCCGCTCATCGACGCCGGCCAGCGCGACCGCGTGCACGGGCTGGTCACCGCCAGCGTCGAGCGCGGCGCCACCGTGCGCACCGGCGGCACCTACGAGGGGCTGTTCTACCGGCCGACCGTCCTCGGCGGCGTCGCGGTCGACCACCCGGCCTACGCCGAGGAGATCTTCGGCCCGGTCGCGCCGGTGACGCCGTTCTCCAGCCTCGACGAGGTCGTCGAGCTGGCCTCGGGCACCGAGTACGGGTTGAGCCTCGGCATCCTCACCCGCGACGTGCACGCCGGGCTCGAGCTCGCCGAGCGCATCCCCAGCGGGCTGGTGCACGTCAACGACCAGACGGTCAACGACGAGGCGGTGGCGCCCTTCGGCGGCGTCGGCGCCTCGGGCACCGGCTCCCGGCACGGCGGCCCGCAGGCCAACATCGAGGCGTTCACCGAGACCCAGTGGGTCACCGTGCGCGGGGACCTGCCGACGTACCCCTTCTGAGGTCCCGGGCACTTCCGCGGACGTGCACGGGTCAGCGGCGCAGCCGGAGGGTCTGACCGGGCCGCAGCTGCGCGCAGCGGTCGACGTCGTCGTCGGCGACGTACCCGGCCACCGGGTAGCCGCCGGTGACCGGCGCGTCGGCGAGGAAGAGCACCGGCGGGCCCGACGGCGGCACCTGCAGCGCGCCGCGGACCAGCCCCTCGCTGGGCAGCTCACCGGGCACCCGGCGATCCAGCGGGGGGCCGTCCAGCCGCAGGCCGATGCGGTTGCTCTCGGCGGTGACCGTCCACGCCGCGGTGCCCAGGGTGGCCAGCGCAGTCTCGGTGAACCAGTCGCCGCGGGGGCCGGGCAGCAGCCGCACGGTCACCTCCCCGCCGGGCGGGTCGGGCACCGGCGCGACGTCCACCCCGGGCGGCGGGCCGGTGGGCTCCCCGACCGGCAGCCGGTCCCCGGCGCGCAGGGGTGCCGGTCCCAGGCCGGACAGCAGGTCGGTGGACCGCGAGCCGAGCACCGGCTCGACGGCGATCCCGCCGCGGACGGCGAGGTAGGTCCGCAGCCCGGTGGCCGGCGTCCCCAGCGTGAGGATCGCGCCGGCGCGCAGCAGGGCCGGCGCGTCGTGCGCCGGGGACCCCGGGCAGCGGGCGCCGGTGGTGGCGACCAGCAGGTCGGCGTCGGCCCGCAGCGCCAGCCCGCCGAGCGTGGCCTCGAGGACGGCGGCCCCTGCGTCGTTGCCCACCAGCCGGTTGGCCAGCGCGGCCGCCGCCCGGTCGGCCGCGCCCGACCGGCCCACCCCGATGCCGGCCAGCCCCGGGCGCCCGCGGTCCTGCACCGTGGTGAGCGGCCCGGGGGCGAGGACGGTCAGCACGGTACGAACCGCACCCGCACGCCGGGGCGCAGCAGCGCGGCCGGGTCGCGGGCCAGGTCGAACACGGCGACGTCGGTGCGCCCGACCAGCTGCCACCCGCCCGGCGACTCGCGTGGGTAGACGCCGGTGAACCCGCCGGCCAGCGCCACCGACCCGGCCGGCACCCGGGTGCGCGGGGACGCGCGGCGCGGCAGGTCCCAGCCGCCGTCGGCCGGCGTCAGGTAGCCGAAGCCCGGTGCGAAGCCGGAGAAGGCGACGGTCCACTCGGTGCCGGTGTGCCGCCGCACCACCTCGCCGGGGTCCACGCCCAGGTGCGCGGCGACGTCGCCGAGGTCCGCGCCGTCGTAGACGACCGGCAGCTCCACCAGCTCGCCGGCGGGTCCGCGCCCCGGCCGGGGACGGGTCCGCCGCACCGCCGCCTCGACGGCCTCGGGCGTGGTGACCGCGGGGTCGGTGACCACCAGCACCGTGCGCGCGGCCGGGACCAGGTCGACGACGCCGGCCGGACGGTCCTCCTCCAGCGCCGCGTACAGGCCGAGCACCTCGTCGAGGCCGTCCAGCTCCACCAGCAGCGCGGTGGAGCCGCTGGGCAGCACCCGCATCACGGCGCGAAGGCGGCGAGCTCGACCCCGGCCCCGGCCAGCGCCGCCCGCACGCGGCGGGCGACCTCGACGGCGCCGGGGGTGTCGCCGTGCACGCAGATCGACTGCGGGGCCAGCCGCAGCGGGCCGCCCTCGACGTCGGTGATCGGCTCCCCGGTGGCCATGGCCACGCAGCGGCGGGCGATCTCGCCGGGGTCGTGCAGCACCGCCCCGGGCAGCCGCCGCGACACCAGCGTGCCCTCGGGCGTGTAGGCGCGGTCGGCGAACGCCTCGGCCACCACGGTCAGCCCGGCCTCGGCCGCCAGCCGCAGCCAGGCCGACCCGGGCAGGCCCAGCACCGGCAGGGTCCGGTCGTACTCGACGACGGCGCGTACCACGGCCGCGGCCTGCTCCTCGTGGGCGACGATCGCGTTGTACAACGCGCCGTGCGGCTTGACGTAGCGGACCCGGGTGCCGGCCACCCGGGCGAAGGCCTGGAGCGCGCCCACCTGGTAGAGCACGTCCTGGGTGAGCGCGTCGGGCTCGACGTCGACGAACCGGCGGCCGAACCCGGCGAGGTCGCGGTAGCCCACCTGGGCGCCGATCGCGACGCCGGCCGTCGCGGCGCGGTCGCACACCCGGCGCAGGATCACCGGGTCGCCGGCGTGGAAGCCGCAGGCGACGTTGGCGCTGGTGACCACGTCGAGCAGGGCGTCGTCGTCGCCGAGGGTCCACCGCCCGAAGCCCTCGCCGAGGTCGGAGTTGAGGTCCACGCCGGGGAGTCTGCTCGGGTGCAGCCGTCAGCCGCCGCGCTGGGCGAGGAGGACGCTGCCCAGCGCCAGGACCACGCCGGCCAGCTGCAGCGGCCCGAGCGACTGCCCGAGCAGCACCCAGCCGACGGCCGCGGCCACGACGGGGGAGAGCAGGCCGAGGAAGCTCACCCGGTCGGCGGGCAGCAGGCCGATCCCGCGCAGCCACAGCACGTAGGCCAGCGCGGTGTTGACCACGGCCAGGTACAGGAAGCCGCCCACCTGGCCGGCGGTGACGGTCGCCGGCAGTCCCTCGACGGCGAGGGCCAGCGGCAGCAGCAGCGCGCCGCCGGCGGCCAGCTGCCAGCCGGTGAAGGCCAGCACCGGGACCGGCCGGCCCCACCGCTTGGTGAGCACCACCCCGGTCCCCATGCAGACGGTGGCCACCAGCCCGGCGACGACGCCGACGGGGTCGAGCCTCGCCTCGTCGGTGAGCACGACCAGCGCGACCCCGGCCACGCCGGCCGCGCCGAGGGTGAACGTGCGGGCCCGCAGCGGCCGGCCCAGCAGTGGCAGGGCCAGCAGCGCCACCACGAGGGGCTGCACGGCGCCGAGCACCGCGGCCACCCCGCCGGGCAGGCGGTAGGCGGCGACGAACAGCAGCGCGAAGAACGCGCCGATGTTGAGCGTGCCGAGCACCGCCGCCTTCCACCACCAGGCGCCGCGGGGGAGCACGCGGCCGGCCGCGACGAGCAGCAGGCCGGCGGGCAGCGCCCGCACGGTCGCGGCGAGCAGCGGCCGGTCGGGCGGCAGCCACTCGGTGGTGACGACGTAGGTGGTCCCCCAGGTGACCGGCGCGACCGCGGTGAGCGCGGTCAGCGCCCAGACCGCGCGGACGCGGCGACGGGCCGGCGCGGCGGCGGCGGGGGGAGCGGCCGCCGGTGCGGAGACGGTGGTGACCACGGCCAACTCCCTCGCTCGAATGAATCTCGATATCAAGATACTCAGGGCCGAGTATCCGTCAAGCGAGCGAGTGGCAGGATCGAGAGGTGACCGATCGGGACGGCGTCGACGAGATCGTGGCGCAGTGGGCGCGGGAGCAACCCGAGCTCGACACCACGGCGATGGCCGTGTTCGGCCGCGTCTACCGCACCGCCCGGCTGGTGGGGGACGCCCAGGAGCGCTGCTACGCGCGGTTCGGCATCACCCGGGCGGACTTCGACGTCCTGGCGACGCTGCGCCGGGCCGGCGGCCCCGAGGGACTCTCGCCCGGCCGGCTGACCGGGGCGCTCATGCTCAGCAGCGGCGGGATGACCAGCCGGCTGGACCGGCTGGAGAAGGCCGGCCACCTGGTGCGCACCCCGGACCCGGCCGACCGGCGGGCGCTGCTCGTGCGGCTCACCGACTCCGGCCGGGCGCTGGTCGACGAGGCGGTCGGCGCCGGGCTGGCCGAGCAGCAGCGCCTGCTGGAGGGGATGTCACCGGCCGCGGTGCGGCGGCTCGACGACCTGCTGCGCGAGCTGCTCGCCTCCGTCGAGGAGCGCGCCGGCGACTGACCCGACTCAGCGCACCCGCGACTGCACCCGCGCCTCCCGGCGGACGCGGGAGTGCCGGTAGCCGTAGACCGCGTAGACCAGCCCGCCGATCGCGAGCCAGGCCAGGAAGCGCAGCCACGTCTCGATGCTCAGCATGAACATCAGGTAGAGGCAGGCTGCCGCGGCCAGCAGCGGCAGCGCGGGGGCCAGCGGCACGCGGAACGGGCGCTCGAGCTCGGGCCGGGTGCGCCGCAGCACCACCACCGCGAGCGACACCAGCAGGAACGCGAACAGGGTGCCGATGCTCACCAGGTCGGCCAGCGTGCCCAGCGGCACGAACGTGGCCAGCACCAGCACGAGCGCGGCGAACAGCAGCGTGATCCGCGCGGGGACGCCGGTGCGCGGGCTGACCCGGGCGACCGCCGGGGGCAGCAGGCCGTCGCGGCCCATGGCGAAGCCGATCCGGCCGATGGTGATCAGGTCGACCAGGATCACCGAGGTCAGGCCGGCCACCGCCGCGATCGCCACCAGGGACGCCGCCCAGCCCAGCCCGACCTGGTCGAACGCGTCGGCGATCGGGGCACCCTCGTCGATGCTGCCGTACTCGACCATCCCGACCAGGACGAACGCGACGCCGACGTAGAGCGCGGTGGCCAGCCCCAGCGTGCCCAGCAGGCCCAGCGGCACGTCGCGGGCCGGTCGCCGGGTCTCCTCGGAGAGGTTGGCCACCGCCTCGAAGCCGGTGTAGGCGAAGAACACGACCGCGGCGGCGGTGAGCACCCCGCCCATGCCGAAGGCGACCGGCTCCAGCCCGGCGACGACCTCGAGGAGCGGGCGGGACAGCCCGCTGCCGCCCTCGGCCGGTTCCGCGGGCGGGACGAAGGGCGTGAGGTTGTCCCCGCGGACGAACCACATGCCGGCCAGGACGACGAACACGCACACGGCGACCTTGACCACCACCAGCGCGCCGGTGACCCGGGCCGACTCCCGGATGCCGAGCACCGCCACGGCGGTGAGCAGCAGGACGATCCCGGCCGCGCCCACGTTCACCGTCGAGGTCTCGCCGAACAGCGACGGCGGCAGGTCGAGCAGGTTGCCCACGTAGCCCGACCAGCCGCGCGCGACGACGGCCGCGCCGAGCGCGAACTCCAGGAACAGGTCCCAGCCGATGATCCACGCCACCGCCTCGCCGGCGGTCGCGTAGGCGTAGGTGTAGGCGCTGCCCGCCGTCGGCACCGACGAGGCGAGCTCGGCGTAGCAGAGGGCGGCGAGCAGGGCGACCAGCCCGGCGATCGCGAAGGACACCACCACCGCCGGTCCCGCGTTGTTCTTCGCCGTCACGCCGGTCAGCGTGAAGATGCCGGTCCCGATGACGATCCCGATCCCGAAGCCGACCAGGTGCCGGGCCGACAGCCGCTTGCGCAGCCGCCCGTGCCCCGCCCCGGCGTGCGTGCCGCCGTCGCCCGCGTCCGCGCGGACGGCCTCCACCGACTTCGTCCGGAACAGTTCCACCCGGACCATGCTGCGCGCCGGGGGCGGCCCCTGCCGGGTGAGGGGATGGGACGGCCGCCCTTCAGGGCCCCGCGCCGAGCTCGCGAGGCGTGGGGGGAAGGGTGGTCCTTCGTCTACACCTCGTCGACGGGGAAGCTCCGCGAGGGCGAGACGAACTCGTCCTGCGCCGCGACCAGCAGGATCTCCCGCGACCCGGCCTCCTCGGTGCGGCGCAGCAGGCCCCACACGCTGGCCGCGGCCCGGGACAGCGCCTCGCCGGCCGAGCGGGTGTCGAGCCAGTGCGCGAGGAACAGCGCGGCGATCGCGTCGCCGGCGCCGTTGACCGACACCGACAGGCGCGGGGTGCGCACGCGGAAGTGCCGGCCGCCCTCGGAGGCGAGCAGGTCGACGGCGTCGTCGGGGGTGTCCTCGGCGACCAGCGAGGTGGTCATGACGACCCGCGGCCCCAGCTCCTGCACCGCGGCGACGGCGTCCTTCACCGAGGCCAGCGACCGCGTCGTCATCCGGGAGAGCAGGTCGAGCTCGTAGTGGTTGGGCGTCACCAGGTCGGCGGTGGGGACGGCGACCTCGCGCATGAGCTCCTCGATGCCCGGCCGGACGAACACGCCCCGCCCGACGTCGCCGATCACCGGGTCGCAGCAGTAGACGGCGTCGGGGTTGGCCGCCCGCACCCGCCCCACGGTGCCGACGACGGCGTGGCCGATGTCGGCCGAGCCCAGGTAACCCGACAGGACGGCGTCGGCGGTGCCGAGCACGCCGCGGTCGGCGATCCCGTCGACGACCTCCTCGACGGCCTGCCCGTCGAAGACCCGCCCGGTCCAGGCCCCGTAGCCGGTGTGGTTGGAGAACTGGACGGTGTGCACCGGCCACACCTCGACGCCGAGGCGCTGCAGCGGGAAGACGGCCGAGGAGTTGCCCACGTGCCCATAGGCGACGTGCGACTGGATCGAGAGGACGTTGACCATGGGGGCACAGGCTGCCATGCGCCCCCGCCCGGGTCAGCCCAGCGTGGCGACCAGGTCGCGGCAGGCCTGCTCGCAGCGCCGGCAGGCCTCGGCGCAGATCCGGCAGTGCTCGTGCACCTCCGCGTGGGCGGCGCACTCGTCGCCGCACGCCCGGCACGCCGCGGCGCAGGCCTCGAGCACCGCCCGGGTCAGGTCGGCGTCGTAGCCGGTGTGCCGGGACAGCACCCGGCCGGTGGCCTCGCAGACGTCGGCGCAGTCGAGGTCGGTGCGGATGCACGTCCGGAGGTCGGCGACCATCTCCTCGGACAGGCAGGCGTCGGCGCAGGCGGTGCAGGCCTGGGCGCACTCGACGCAGGCCTCGATGCAGGCGACGAGCCGCTCGCGGTCGATGCCGCCGAGGTCGGCGGGGTGGGCGGCGAGCATCCGGTCGGCGAGGGTCACGTCGGTCTCCGTTCGGTCGGTCGGACCGGGACGGCGGGTGCCGTCCCGGCGTACCCGGTCAGGAGGCGGCGTCGGCGGCGCGCCGCACGAGGTCCGCGTAGACGCCGGGGTCGTCGGTGTCGACCACCGGGTACCCGGCGTCGGCCCAGTGCAGCCCGATGCCCGGGTTGTGCAGGTCGGAGCCGTCGGCCAGGAAGAAGTGCGGGCTGCCCTGGACCTCGTCGGCGTGCGCCCGGTAGTCGGCCATCATGGCGCCGCGGGCCCGCCCGTCCTCCAGCGCCGCGGCCAGCGCGTCGGCGTCCACCCGGTCGCAGTCGCGGGCCACGTCGACCACCTCGTGGAGCATGCTGATGCACCGGCTGTCGCGGAAGAACGCCAGCCGCAGCGCCATGTCCAGCTGCTCGGCGGCCGCGGCGGACTGCTCCTTGGCCGCGTGCACCGCCTCGTCGGCCGGCAGCGCGGTCACCGGCCAGTCCGACGGCTCACCCTGCCAGGGCGCGATGCCGAGGTCGGGCTCGAGCGGGCCGACGACGGGGATCTCCGCCTGCAGCATCCGCATGGGGATGGCGAAGGAGTTGACGTCCTCGAGCAGGTACAGCCGGTGGTCGACGCGGACGCGGTCGTCGAGGCCCAGCCGGGACCGCGCGGCGTAGAAGCGCTGCAGCGCGACGGTGGACCAGGCGCAGACGACGTCGGTGTAGACGACGACGGTGCCCGGGGCGACGTCGACGGTCACGGGTGCTCCTCTCCGCCGGCGCGGTCAGCGCTCGGTGCCCGGCTGGCTGCGCCGGGTCCCGGGACTCCCGCGCCCGTGGTGACGCGACGGGATCGCGGTACCCCGCCGGTCGTCGTCCGAACGCCGGGCCGTTTCGCGGGGCAACCGTCGGGTGATCCCCCCGGGAGGACAGCGGCCGAGCAGGAGCCGGGGACCGACCCGACGAGGGGACCAGGCATGCCACGCACCGACCGGATCGCCGAGCCGTGGGGGACCCGCACGCCGTACGGGCCGGGGCAGACGTGGCCGGTGCGGGTCGACCAGCACCTGGCCGACGGGGTGACCGAGGACGACGTCGACCGCTGGGTGCAGGCGGCGTCGATCCTGCACTCGAACGGGGACGCCATGGACATCGCGGTCAAGGACGGTGCGATCGTCGGCGTCCGCGGCCGGGCCGTCGACCGGGTCAACCGCGGCCGGCTGGACCCCAAGGACCTCTTCGGCTGGCAGGCCAACGCCTCCCGCCAGCGGCTCACCCGGCCGCTGGTCCGCAGGGACGGCCGGCTGGTGGAGACCGACTGGGACACCGCCATGGACCTCGTCGTCCGGCGGACCCGGGAGCTGCTCGACGAGCGGGGCCCCGGGAGCATCGGCTTCTACAACACCGGGCAGCTCTTCCTCGAGGACTACTACACGCTCGGGCTGATCGCGCACGGCGGCATCGGGACGATCCACGTCGACGGCAACACCCGGCTGTGCACCGCGACGGCGGCCGCGGCGCTCAAGGAGTCCTTCGCCTGCGACGGCCAGCCCGGCTCCTATGCCGACGTCGACTCCGCCGACGTGATCGTCCTGTACGGGCACAACATGGCCGAGACGCAGGTCGTCACCTGGAGCCGGGTCCTCGACCGGTTGGCCGGCCCGAACCCGCCCCGGGTGGTCTGCGTCGACCCCCGCACGACCCCGGTGGCGCGGGCGGCGGCCGTCCACCTGGCCCCGCGCCCGGGGACCAACGTCGCCCTCATGAACGGGCTGCTGCACGAGATCGTGACCAACGGCTGGATCGACCGGGACTACCTCGACGCCCACGTGGTCGGCTTCGACGAGCTGGCCGAGCGCGTCGCCGAGTACCCGCCCGACGTCGTCGCCGGGATCTGCGACGTCCCCGCCGACCGGATCCGCGAGGCCGCCCGCGTCATCGGGACCGCCGAGCGGCTCTTGTCCACGGTGCTGCAGGGCTTCTACCAGTCCCACCAGGCCACCGCGGCCGCCGTGCAGGTCAACAACGTGCACCTGGTCCGCGGCATGCTCGGCCGGCCGGGCTGCGGCATCCTGCAGATGAACGGCCAGCCCACGGCGGAGAACACCCGCGAGGCCGGGGCCGACGGCGACCTGCCCGCCTTCCGCAACTGGTCCAACGACGCCCACATCGAGGACCTGGCCCGCATCTGGAACGTCGACCCGGCCCACATCCCGCACTACGCGCCGCCGACGCACGTCATGCAGCAGCTGCGGTACCTCGAAGAGGGGTCGATCCGGATGTTCTGGGTCATCTGCACCAACCCGGCGGTGTCCCTGCCGGAGCTGGCCCGCATCCGGTCGATCCTGTCCCAGGACCGGCTGTTCCTCGTGGTGCAGGACATCTTCCTCACCGAGACCGCGCAGCTGGCCGACGTCGTCCTGCCCGCCGCCACCTGGGGGGAGAAGACGGGCACCTTCACCAACGCCGACCGCACCGTGCACCTGACGGAGAAGGCGGTCGACCCGCCCGGTGAGGCCCGGCCGGACATGGACGTCCTCATCGACTTCGCCCACCGGCTCGGGCTGCAGGACAGGGACGGTGCCCCGCTGGTGAAGTGGTCCGACCCGGAGGGCGCCTTCGAGGCGTGGAAGGAGTGCAGCCGGGGGCGGCCGTGTGACTACACCGGCATCACCTACGACAAGCTGCGCGGCGGCAGCGGCATCCAGTGGCCGTGCACCGACGAGGCTCCCGAGGGCACCGAGCGGCTCTACACCGACGGGCGGTTCTCCAGCCATCCCGAGTACTGCGAGAGCTACGGCCGGGACCTGCTCACCGGGGCCCCGCTCGACCCCGACGAGTACCGGTCGATGAACCCCTCGGGCAAGGCGGTGGTCAAGGCGGCGGAGTACGTCCCGCCGCACGAGCCGACCTCGGCCGCCTTCCCGTTCGCGCTCATCACCGGCCGCACCCTCTACCAGTTCCACACCCGCACGAAGACCGGCCGGGCGCCGCAGCTGCAGGCCGCGGCCCCCCAGGTGTGGGTGGAGATGTCGGTGGGCGACGCCGGCCGGCTGCGCGCCCGGGAGGGCGACCTGCTCGAGGTCGCCACGGCGCGCGGACGGGTGCGGGCCCGGTTGCGGATCAGCGGCATCCGCGACGGCGTCGTCTTCCTGCCCTTCCACTACGGCTACTGGGACGTC
Source organism: Geodermatophilus sp. SYSU D00710 (assembly GCF_054050195.1). NCBI lineage: Bacteria > Bacillati > Actinomycetota > Actinomycetes > Geodermatophilales > Geodermatophilaceae > Geodermatophilus > Geodermatophilus sp. SYSU D00710. Next base: position 30,419 of record NZ_JBJGYX010000039.1, on the reverse strand, counting down.
CCGGGACGCGGACGCCGGCGCCGGGCCGCCAACGAGCTCACGCTCACCGACTGGGACGCCGCCTCCAAGCAGCCGATCTTCAAGACCGCGGCCGCCCGGGTGCGCAGGGTCCGCTGGTCGCGGCGCGGGCGGTCCTCGGCACCCACCACCACCGGCTCGGCCCCGGCGCGCGGCTCCCTCCCGCCGACCCGGGGCGGGCGGGCCGCCGAGGTCCAGGAGACCCTGGCGGACGAGGGAGGCCGGCGGTGAACCTCGGCCTGGCACTCGAGGAGCTGCACCGCTCGGAGAACTCCCTGGCGCACCAGCTGCTGGCCGTCGCCGAGCGGCACAAGGTCGACCACGAGGTGTTCCACCTCGGCCGCGACCTGGCCCGCTGGTCGCAGGACCACGTGCGACGGCTGGCGCCCTTCGGGGCCCGGTACGGCGTGGAGCTCGACCCCGAGCCCGCCGGTGAGCCGCGGCTGGTCGCGCGGCTCTACGAGGCGGTCAGCGACAGGCTCGGCCGGCGTTCGGCACCCGCGCTGCTCCTGCTGCGCGACCTGCGCAGCCTCCACATCCACGCGGTGGGCGTCTCGGTCGACTGGGAGATGGTGGCGCAGGCGGCACAGGGGCTCGAGGACACCGACCTGCTCGGGCTCGCGCAGCGCTGCCACCCGCAGACCCTCCGCCAGGCCACGTGGGCCAACAGCCGGATCAAGGAGTCCGCGACGCAGATCCTGGTGACGGGATGACCCGGCCCGGGACCCACGTCGTCCTCCGGCCGGTCGCGACGCCGCTGCCCCTGGGCTTCCTCGCTCTGGCACTGGCGACCACCGTGTTCGCCGCCGTCCAGCTCGGCTGGGTCCCGCCGACCGAGGGGCGGGTCGCCGCTCTCACCGCGCTGGTCGCCACGGTCCCGCTGCAGCTGCTCGCCTCGGTCGTCGGGTTCACCGCCCGCGACCCGGTCGCCGCCACCGGGATGGGTGTGCTCGCCGGCACGTGGGCCGTCGTCGGCCTGACCACGTGGACGTCACCGCCGGGCGCGACCAGCGCCGGCCTGGGTGTCCTCCTGCTGGCGGCCGGCGTCGCCATGGAGGTCTCCGCCCTCTCCGCGACGGCGAAGCTGGTGCCGGCCGCGGTGATGGGACTGGCCGGGATCCGGTTCGCCGTCACCGGTGGGTACCACCTCACCGGCTCGCCGGCCTGGCAGACGGCCGCCGGCTGGGTGGGGCTGGCGCTCGGCGTCCTGGCGGTCTACGCGGCGCTGGCCCTCGAGCTCGAGGGGTCCCACGGCCGCACCGTGCTGCCGCTGGGGCGCCGGGGTCCCGGGCGGGCCGCCGTCGAGCCGTCGGGCGTGGCCGGCGAGCCGGGTGTCCGCCCGCAGCTGTGAGGTCGGCGGCGTGCCGCGGTGGCGGCTCCCGGCTGGCAGGGTGGCCCGGGTGGGCGAGGTCCTCGGCTGGTCGGTCACCGCGGTGGGGGCGCTCCTCGTCCTCGTCGCCCTGCGCGACATCTTCCACACGATCTGGCACCCGAGCGGCCGGGGCTGGCTGAGCCGGCGGCTGCTGCGGGGCGTCTGGTGGGCCGGGCGCGGGCGGGTCGGACCGGTGACCGGGCCGCTGGCGATGACCGCGGTCATCCTGACCTGGATGCTGCTCATCGCCGGCGGCTGGGCGCTGGTCTACTGGCCGCACCTGCCGGACGGGTTCGCCTTCGCCACCGGGCTCGACCCCTCGGCGCGGGCCGGGCTGCTCGACGCGCTGTACCTCTCGGCGGTCACCCTGACCACCCTGGGGTTCGGCGACATCTCCCCGGAGGTCGCCTGGCTGCGCCTGGTCGTGCCCGTCGAGGCGCTCGTGGGCCTCACCCTCGTCACCGCCGCGGTGTCGTGGGTCCTGCAGGTCTACCCGGCGCTGAGCCGGCGGCGTGCGCTCGCGATCCGCCTGACGCTGCTGCAGCGGTCGGGCGCCGGGGACCGGGTGGCCGCTGGGGACTCGGCGCTGGCGCCGGCCCTCCTGGCACAGGTGGCGGCCGACGTGGTGCAGCAGCGCGTCGACCTCTTCCAGCACCCGGAGACGCACTGGTTCACCGACAGCCGCCCCGATGCCGCGCTCGCGCCGGCCCTGGACGTCGCGCTGGACCTGGCCGCGGCCGCCATGGCCGCGGCGGACCCCGACACCCGGTTCGCCGGCCGGCTGCTCGAGGCTGCCGTGCACGACTTCCTCGTGGTCGTCGACGACGAGTTCCTGCACACCCGGGCCTCCCCGCGGGACGTGCTGGACCGCTACGCCGACGCCCGCGGTGTCCGGCGGCTGCCGGCCGGCTGACCGGTCGGGGCGGGTCCCTCAGCTGCTCGGGTCCAGCGCGACCTTGGTCCAGCCGCTCTCCCGGCGGTCGAAGGTCTCGTACGCCTCGAGCACCGACGGCATGTCGCCGACCTGGGTGAGCACCGTCGTCGGGTCGATGGCGCCGGTGCGGACGAGGGTGAGCAGCTCGGGGACGTAGCGCCGGTGGTTGCAGTTGCCCATCTTCACGGTCAGGTTCTTGTTCATGGCCGCGCCGGTCGGGAAGCTGGTCATGTCCGGCGGGAAGACGCCGATGACCCCGATGCTCCCGGCCTTGGCCACGCACTCGACCGCCCACTGCAGCGACTGGCTCGGCGCGTCACCGGCCACCCAGGTGTCGCCCTGCGCGTTCCGCTCCGGAGCCACCTGCTGCCGCTCCTGCTCGAACTGCTCGGCCTGCTCCTGCGCCGCCTCGGCGGCCGGGCCGCTCTTCGGCCGCTGTGCGTCGACGCCGACCGCCTCGATGACGCGGTCCACGCCGACGCCGCCGGTGAGCTCCTGGACGACGGCGACCGGGTCCTCGGCGTTGAAGTCGACGACCTCCGCCCCGCGGGCCCGGGCCTGGTCCAGCCGGCTCGCCACGCCGTCGACGACCAGCACCCGCCCGGCGCCCTGCTGGAAGGCGCTGGTGACGGCGAACTGACCGACCGGGCCGGCGCCGAGGACGAGCACGGTGTCGCCCTTGCCCACCTCGGCCAGCCGGGCACCGAACCAGGCGGTGGGGTAGATGTCGGACAGCAGGATGGCGGCGTCGTCGCCCACCTCGTCGGGCAGCCACACCGGACCGACGTTGGCGAAGGGCACGCGGGCGTACTGGGCCTGCAGCCCGTCGACCGGGCCGGTGGTCTGCGGCCCGCCGAAGAAGCAGGTGCCCGCCGCCGGGCCGTTGGGGTTGGCGTTGTCGCACTGCGCGTAGTAGCCGGCGCGGCAGTACGAGCAGTACCCGCAGGCGATGGTGGAGGGGATGACCACTCGGTCGCCGGGGCGCAGGTTGCGCACACCCGGACCGGTCTCGCGGACCACGCCGACGGCCTCGTGGCCGAGCACGGTGCCCTCGACCATGCCGGTCATCGTGCCGCGCACGAAGTGCAGGTCGGTGCCGCAGATCGCGCTGGCGGTGATCTCGACGATGGCGTCGGTCGGGTCCTGGATGGTCGGGTCGGGGACGTCGTCGAGCCGGATGTCGCCGACGCCCTGCCACACCACTGCCTTCATGCCGGATCTCCCTGGGAAGTGGGACGGGGCCGCTGCTCGACCCGGCGGCGGCCTACCCGGGTGGTGTGCGACCCGAACCGGTACCGGGCGGTTGCGCAGCCCCGGCCGGGGGCAGGACGCGCCGGTGAGCACGCGCATCGGAGTGGTGGGGGCCGGGTTCATCGCCGGCCGGCACGTGGAGTCCCTGACCGCGCTGGACGGCGTCACCGTCGCCGGGGTCGCCGATCCGCAGGCCGACCGCGCGCGGCGGCTGGCCGAGCGGGCCGGGGCGACGGCGTACCGGTCCTGGGAGGACCTGCTCGACGCCGAGGCGCTCGACGCGCTCTACGTGTGCGTCCCGCCCGCCCAGCACGGTGCCGTGGAGGACGCCGCGATCGACGCCGGCCTGCCGCTGTTCGTCGAGAAGCCGCCGGCCGCCGACCTGGCCACCGCCGAGCGGCTGGCCGCGCGCATCGAGGCCGCCGGGCTGCTGACCGCGGTCGGCTACCACTGGCGCTACCTCGACACCCTGGAACGGGCCCGCGGACTGCTCGCCGACCGGCCACCGCGGCTGCTGCTGGGCGCCTGGCTGGACAAGGCGCCGAACGTGCCCTGGTGGGCGCGGCAGGACCAGTCCGGCGGGCAGACCGTCGAGCAGGCCACCCACCTGCTCGACGTCGGCCGGGTGCTGGCCGGCGAGGTGGAGTCCGGCTGGGCCACCGGCGGACGCTCGTCGGACGGGCCCGGCGACATCCTCGACGTCTGCACCGCGTCGCTGCGCTACGCGGGCGGCGCGGTCGGCACGTTCTCCAACAGCTGCCTGGCACCGCGCGGCTACCGGATCGGCGTGCAGGTGGTGGCCCCCGGACTCGGCCTCGAGCTCACCGAGCACGACCTGCGGATCACCGACGCCGACGGCGAGCGGACCGTGGTGCGTGCGGCCGACCCCATCACCGTCGAGGACACGGCGTTCGTCGCCGCGGTGCGCGGGGAGGGCGACGACGTCCGCGCGCCCTACGCCGAGGCGCTGCGCACCCACCGGCTCGCGGTGGCCGTGGCGCGGGCGGCGGCCGACGGCGGGACGGTGGCCCTGTGAGGGCGGTGCGGACCATCGGCGTCGTCCGGCCCGGTGAGCCGGCGCTGCTCGACGACACCGAGCCCGAGCCCGCGGCGGGCCAGGCGTGGGTGACCACGGAGTACAGCGGGATCAGCGCCGGCACCGAGGTCGCGCTGGTGCGCGGCACCGATCCGCACCACGTCGTGCACTGGGACCCCGACCTGCGCTCCTTCTCCGCAGGCGAGCCGGTCGTCGGCTACCCGGTGCACACGCTGGGCTACATGGAGGTCGGCCTGGTCACCGAGAGCCGCACCCCCGACCTCGCCGAGGGCACCCGGGTGGCGATGGCCTACGGGCACCGCACCGGCCGCTGTGCCGACCCGGCGACCATGCACGTGATCCCCGTCCCCGACGACCTCGACCCGCTGCTCGGCGTCTACCTCGCGCAGATGGGGCCGATCTGCGTCAACGGCCTGCTGCACGCCACCGCGCAGTTCACCGGGCCCGGCGGCGCGATCGGCGACGGCGTCCGCGACCGGCACGTGCTGGTCACCGGCGCCGGCGTGATCGGGCTGCTGTCGGCGCTGCTCGCGCAGCGGCACGGCGCCGCCGACGTCGTCGTCGCGGAGGACTCGCCCGGTCGCCGCGCCGTGGCCGGGGCACTGGGGCTGGACACCGTGGACGGCGACGCCTGGCGCGAGGTCAAGCAGCGCTGGCGGCACGCGCCGGGGGACGCCGGCGCCGACCTGGTGCTGCAGTGCCGCGGTCACGACGCGGCGCTGGCCACCGGGCTCAAGGCGCTGCGGCCGCAGGGCGTCGTGGTCGACCTCGGCTTCTACCAGGCCGGCGCCGAGCAGGTCCGGCTCGGCGAGGAGTTCCACCACAACGGCCTGGCGGTGGTGTGCGCCCAGATCAGCCGGGTGCCGCGCGGGATGGCCACCGCCTGGCCGCGGCGGGCCCTGGCCGACGTCGTCCTGGACCTGCTGCGCGAGCGCGGCGACGACGTCCGCCGGCACCTGGTCACCGACGTGCCGCCCTTCGACGACGGCCCCCGGCTGCTGGCCGACCTCGCCGGGCGGCGGCTGCCCGCGCCGCCGCTGCAGGCCGTGCTGCGGTTCTGACGGCGCCCGCTCCGCACGGCCCGGCGCGTCGCGCGGTGCGCCGCGGAGACCGACTTGTCCCGGAACCGGGACGGCGGGATCCTGCGGTCATCGCCGCGGCCGCCGGGTCGCCGGGCTGCGCGGCGCGGTCCAGGGGAGGGCCGCCATGGAGTGGGCAGTCGTCAGCGTCGTCGGCTTCCTGGTGCTGACCGGGCTGGTCACCGCCATGGCACGGAGCAACACCGCCCGATGGGAACGCGACCACCGCGCGGCACAGACCGCCGCGCGGGCGCAGGCGGCGCGGGGACGCAGCGTCTGGTCGGCCGCGCTGGGCCGCCGGCACGCCGAGCCGCGGGAGCACCCGCGCCGGGCGCACCTGCACCTGCCCCACGTGCACCTGCCGGCCGGGCTGGTGGCCCGGCTCCCGCACCCGCACGTGCCGCACCCCCACCTGCCCCCGCACCTCCGCCTGCCGCACCTGCGCCTGCCTCGGCGGGTGCGGACCCGCCGGCCGTCGGAGTCCCCGCGGGCCGGCGCCGAGGAGGACACGACCGGCGTGCCGTCCTAACCCGCGGCCGGGAACGGCAGCGTGCCGGTGCGGACGTCCCACGGCACCGCGCCGGACCGCTGCGACCACCGCGCGCCCTGCCGGGCCATCCGGCGCGCCGCCTCCTGCCGCGCCTCCGCCTGCCGGGCGTGCGCGGCCCGGGCCTCCGCCAGCCCGGGCGCGGTCACCCCGTCGGCGGTGAGCCGGCACGCGGCCAGGCGCACCCAGCGCACCCGGTCGCCGGCGTCCCGGACTCCCACGAGCAGGCCCCGGTCGTGGCGCCGCAGCGACAGCGCCGCGCCGCGCACCCCGGCCTCGGTGGCCGCGGCGGTGTCGGCGTCCGGGCCGTAGAGCCATGAGACCGACCGCACCGTGCGACGGACCCGGTCGTCCCGCGCCCGCCAGGCGGTGTCGGTCAGCGGCACGAGCTGGACCTCGAGGGCGGCGCCGAGCGCGTCGACGACGACGTGCAGGCCGGCGTGCCCGTCCCGTCCGGACACCGTCTCGACCCGCGGCCGGTGTCCCTGCCCGGTGAGCCACGCGGTCAGCGCGGGCCGGTAGCGGAGGGGGTCGTAGGCGCGGGCGGCCGTCGCGCCGCGGCGGACGAACCGACACGGCTCCTCGCCGGTGTGCCGGAACACCGGCCGCGCGCCGCCGTCGGCCACCACCAGGGACCCGCCGCAGCCGCCCGCCGCGAGCGCGCACCAGAACCCGCCGGCCTGCTCGGCCAGCCGGCCCGCCGACCCGGCGTCCTCCGGCAGCTCGACCGCGGCCGTACCGCGCGGCCCGTCGGTCACCGCCCACCGCAGCTCGTCCACGTCCCGGACGGTAGGAGCGGGGTCCGACAGTCCCGCCCGGGAACGGCCTTCATCGCGGTATCGGCACCTCCCCGGAGGTGCCGATATCGCGATAAAGGCTGATCTTCAGCGGGCGACGGCGCGGAACAGGTCGACCAGCCGGTCGGCGTGCGCGTCGAAGACGTGCCGCTCCCGCGCGGCCAGCGCCGCCCGGTGACCCGCCCGGGTCACGACCTCCTCGTGCAGCACCGCGGCGACGTCGTCGGCGGAGCGGTATAACAGCCCCGTCCCGTCCTCGCGCAGCACCCGCTCGACCGACACCCGCGAGCCCGGGTTGGCCTGCTGCAGCAGCGGCAGGCCCGCGGCCAGGCACACCGGCAGCCGGGCGGGGGAGTTGAGGTCGTCCCAGGTGGCCCGGCGCAGGTCGCCGCCGTTGGCCGAGTCGAAGCGGTGCAGCCAGCCGGCGTCGTGCCGGGAGAGCTCGCGCACCCAGTCCTCCGGCCCCACCGCCGGGTGCACGTGCACGAACCCCGGCGCGCGGGCCAGCGCCTCGTCCAGCCAGCCGGTCCAGGACCCCTTGGGCCCCGGCGCGCGCACCTGGCCGTAGAGGTGGGTGTGCACGCCGCGGTCGGCCAACGCGAGCACCCATTCCAGGTCCAGCCCGGAGGGCCGGCCGGCGACGGCGGCGTGCGGCTGCCCGTCGGCGTCGGAGAGCCTCGGCGAGAGCGGGGCGTCGAGCCAGTCGCGCTTGGGCAGGTCGCCGTCGAGGACGCCGAGGCGGGCGGGGTCGACCCGGCCGGACAGCGCCAGCGCGAACCAGTCGCGCTCCTCCTCGGTGGCCAGCAGCACCGCGTCCGCGCCGCAGACGAGGTCGGCCAGCAGCGGCCACTCCCCGCGGACGACACTGCGCTGCGGTGCCTCCTTGAAGTGCCACACGAACGGCAGGTCGGGGAAGGCCCGCCGCACCGCGTGCGCGAACGGCACCGCCCGCCAGTTCAGCTGCGCCCAGACGACGTCGGGGGCGAGGTCGCGCACGCCCTCGCGCCACGCGTCGCGGTCGAGGTCGGGCACGTGCCCGAACGGCAGCGGCCCGACGGTGGCGTCGCCCAGCGCGTCGCCGGTCCACAGCCCGGTGATCCGGTGGCCGCGCTCGGCCAGCGCCAGCACCCGCTCGGGGTTGAACGCCAGCTCCCCGACGACGAGCACCGACAGCCCGTCGGGGCGGGCCTCGTACGCCCGCGACCGGAAACGCGCGTACCGGGCGACCTCGTCGACCTCGCCGCCGTCGGTCGAGGCGAACCGCAGCGGCCCGGCCACCCGGTAGCGGGTGCGGAACACGTTGAGGCCGCCGTCGGAGGACTCGCGGATCGCCCGCGACCGCTGCCCGGGGTGCTGCGTCCACGCGCAGGTCACCCGGCCGGTGCCCGTCGTCGTCCCGCGGGCGGCGACCCGGGTCCACATCAGCCGGTCGAGGTCGTCGGTCTCCAGCTCGGCGCGCTCGGTCCACCGGTCGCCGGTGCGGCGGTGGGCCACCTGCACCAGCTGCGCGTACGGGGTGCCGGCCGGCTCGGCGAGCCCGGCGCGGACCAGCACCACCGCCGGGTCGGCCAGCCGGTCGAGCGCGGTGCCCAGATGGTCGGGGAACCAGACGTCGTCGGCGGGGAGGTAGGCCACGACCGGCGCGGTGGTGGCGTCCAGCGCCGTGTTGAGCGCCGCGCCCAGGCCGCGGTTGTCCTCGGTGCGCACCAGCCGCAGCCGGGGGTCGGGCGGCACGGCGACCGGTTCCCGCGAGCCGTCGTCCACGACCACCGCCTCCCACGCGGTCTCCTCCTGCGCGAGCAGCGACTCCAGCGCCCGGGGGAGGAAGGCCGCCTGGTCGTGCACCGGGACGAGGACGGCGACCCGCGGTCTCACGCGGCCGGCTCGAGGTCGGCGGCCGCCCCCAGCACCCGGTCGTAGACCTCGGCGACCCGCCCGGCGAGCGCCGGCCAGGCGTAGTCGGCCGCGCGGGCCCGGGCGCCCGCGGCCAGCCGGGACCGCAGCGCCGGCTCGGCGGTCACCCGGTCCAGCGCGGCGGCGAGCGCGTCGACGTCGCCCGGTGGCACCAGCAGCCCGGTGACCCCGTGCCGCACCACCTCGGGGATCCCGCCGACGTCGCTGGCCACCACCGGCAGCCCCGCGGCCATCGCCTCGGTGAGCACCGAGCCCATCTCCTCGTAGGCCGAGGGCAGCACCAGCACGTCGACCGAGGCCAGCAGCGCCGGCACGCGGGCGTGCTCGACGAAGCCGGCGAGGGTGATCCGGTCGGCGGCGGGGCTCTCCGCGGCCAGCCGCTCGACCAGCGGCCGGTCCGGACCGTCGCCGACGACGACCAGCGACGCCGTCTCGCGCATCCGGCCGAACGCGCGGACCAGCGTGCCGGGGCTCTTCTGCGGCGCCAGCCGGCCCACGTAGCCGATCCGCGGCCGGGCCACCCCGGGGAAGGCGTCGGCGGTGTGCCCGGTGAACAGCGCCGGGTCGAACCCCGACGGGATGGTCGAGATCCGGTCGGCGGGCACGTCGTCGTCGCGCAGGGCCGCCGCGGTCCGCCCGGTGAGGACGACGACGGCGTCGGCGTGCCGCAGCGTGCTGCGCTCGATCCAGCCGCCCACCGCGCGCAGCAGCCGCACCCTCGGCCCGCGGCCGGTGAGGGTGTGCCCGACGCTGCAGTGCACGGTGACCACCAGCGGGGCCCGGTGCACCCGGGCGGCCAGCCGGGCCAGCGGCAGGGTGGCGAGGTCCTCGCCCTGGTGGGCGTGCACGACGTCGACCGGTGCCCGCCGCCCGGCGCGCAGGACCGTGGAGAGCCCGCTCAGCGCCCACAGCTGGCGCAGCCGCGGCACGGGCAGTCCGGTGCGGTGCACCCGTCCGCCGCGGCCCAGCGGGGTGGTGCCCGCCGGGCCGGCCAGCCGCGCGGTGACCACCGTCTGCCGCACGCCCCGGGCGTCCAGGCAGCGGGTCAGCGTCGCCGTGTGGTTCTGCATGCCGCCGATCGGGTCGAAGCGGGCCGACCGGGAGTCGAGCTCGCCGGGGAGCGTCCCGGGACGGACCGGCCCCGGGGCTGCCGGTGGCTCGAAGACGCTGCACAGCCGCAGCACGTGCAGGGGACCGGCGGGGACGGCGGGGCGGGACACGCAGGGGACCTCCGGCTGTCGGGACGGGATGTGTAGTGCACCACGCGTTAGCGCACGGCACAGCCGGGGCAGAGGGCGCAGGTGATCACGCCGCTCGCCGACCCGGCCGTGCGCCGCCTGGCGCTGGTCCGGCTCCGGGTGGGCCTGGGCGACCTGCTGTGCACGGTCCCGGCGCTGCGCCGGCTGCGCGCCGCCCGTCCCGACGTCGAGGTGACGCTGGTGACCTTCGGCCGGATGGCGCCGGTGGTCGACCGCCTCGGCGGCACCGTCGACGACCTCCTGGCCTTCCCCGGCGCGCCCGGCATCCCCGACGGGCCGGTCGACGCGGCGGGGTGGCAGCCGTTCACCGCGGCCGCCCGCGCCCGCCGCTTCGACCTCGCGCTGCAGGCCTACGGCGACCGGCCCGCCGCCAACCGGGTCACCGCCGCGCTCGGCGCCCGGCTCACCGGGGGCTTCGCGCCGACCGGCTGGGACCCGCCGGCCGCCGCCGCGGCGCTGCACCTGCGCTACCCCCGGCACCTGCACGAGGCCGCGCGCCACGTCGCGCTGCTCGAGCACCTGGGCCTGCCGCCGGGCGGGGACGCGGCGATGGGCTTCCCGGTCACCACCGACGACGAGGCCGAGCACGCCGCCACGCTCGCCGCACACGGGCTCGAGCCCGGCCGGTACGCCGTCCTGCACCCGGGCGCCTCGGCGCCCACCCGCCGGTGGCCGGTGGACCGCTACGCCGCGGTCGGCGACGCGCTGGCCGCCGACGGGCTGGCCGTCGTCGTCACCGGGGTGCCCGGCGAGCGGGAGATCTCGGCGCGGGTGGTGGCCGCGATGCGCGCCCCGGCCGTCGACCTCACCGGCGCCACCAGCCTGGGCGGGCTGGCCGCGCTGCTGCGCGACAGCGCGGTGCTGGTCGGCAACGACACCGGCTCGGCACACCTGGCCGCCGCCGTCGGCGCGCGCAGCGTGACCGTCTTCCTGCCCGGCGACCCGGTGCGCTGGGCACACCCCGGTCCGCGGCACCGGGCGCTGACGCCGGCCGTCGCGTGCGCGCCCTGCCCGCACCTGGCCTGCCCGATAGAGTTCCGCTGCGCGCTCACGGTCCGGCCGGACGCCGTCGCCCGGGCCGCGCGCGAGCTGGCGGCCTCGTGAGGGTCTCGTTCGTCGCCGACTCCGATGCGTGGGGCGGCGCGGAGGTGTGGCTGACCCACCACCTGCGCCGGGCCGCCGACCACGGCGCCACCGCGTCGCTGGTGTGCGCCGAGCCGGTGGCCGCGGGGTTCGCCGGCCTGGACGTGCCGGCCGCCGTCGTCCCGCTCACCCGGCGCGCCGCCGCCGCGCCGGGGACCCGAGCGGCGCTGGCCGCGCAGCGCCCCGACGTCGTGGTGGTCAACCTGGTCGACCCCGCGTCCAACGCCGCCGCCGTCGCCGCCGCGCAGGAGGTGGCACCCACCGCCGGCGTGCTGCACCTGGTCGGCGACACGCGCACGGGGGAGGAGCGCGCCGTGCTGGCCGCCCTCTACCGGCGGATGGCCGCGGTGCTCAGCCCCTCGGAGCAGGGCCGCGGCCAGGTGGTGGCCGACCTCGGCGTCGACCCGGCGCGGGCGCACCTGGTCCCCAACGGTGTCGACGTCCCGCCCGACCCCGCCGGGCCGGCGGGCCGCCCGGTGCCGCGGGTCGGCGCGTTCGGCCGCCTCACCGCACAGAAGGGCTTCGACGTGCTGCTCGCCGCGCTGCGCCGGCTCGATGTCCCGTACGAGGCCGTCGTCGGCGGGGCCGGGCGCGACGGGGAGGCGCTGCGCGCCGCGGCCGCCGGGCTGCCGGTGACCTTCCCGGGCTGGGTCTCCGACGTCCGCGGCTTCCTCGCCGGGCTGGACCTGTTCGTCCTGTCCTCGCGGGTCGAGGCGCTGCCACTGGCGCTGCTGGAGGCGATGGCCGAGGGCCTGCCGTGCGTGGCCACCGACGTCGGCGACGTGCGCCGCGCGGTGGGGGAGGACGCCGTCGTGGTGCCGGTGGACGACGCCGGAGCGCTCGCCGACGCGATCGGCGGCCTGCTCGCCGACCCGGACCGGCGGGCGGACCTCGGGACGCGGGCCCGGGCGCGGGCGGTGCGGGACCTCGGCGCGGACCTCATGGCCGCCCGGACGTTCCGGGTGCTGTCCGGCGTGGCGGGCGGCCGCCGGGGTACCCGCCCGGCATGAGCAAGAACAACGACGCCGACGCCCAGCGCGCGGCCGCCCGCGAGGCGAAGAAGGAGGGCGTGGCGCCCAGCGCGGCCGGCGCCACCACCGGCGCCTCGAAGCAGACCCACCACGTCCGGAAGGGCGACGACCGGCACGAGCACTCCGGCGCGCAGGGCAAGAGCAAGACCTGAGGGGGGTCCGGGGCGGCGGCGTCCCTCCGTCAGGCGCCGCCGTCCCCGGACGGTCTCAGCCCGCCGGGCCGCTGGTCGTGGGCAGCCCGGCGGCCACCCACGCGCGGTGCCCGCCGATGACGTCGCTCGCGCTGGCCAGGCCCAGCGAGCGCAGTGCGTCGGCGGCCAGGCTGGAGGTGTAGCCCTCCTGGCACAGCACGACGACGTCGACGTCGTACCCGGTGGCCTGCGGGACCCGTGCGTCGCTCTCGGGGTCGAACCGCCACTCGAGGTGGTTGCGCTCGACCACCAGCGCGCCGGGCACCTCGCCCTCGGCCTCGCGTTGCGACTGCGGCCGGATGTCGACCAGCACCGCTCCGGCCGCCACGCGCTGAGCGGCCTCGGCCGGCGTCACGCGGGTGATCCGCGACCGGGCCTCCGCGAGCAGCTGGTCGACGCTCCTGGCGCCGGGCGGGCGGGTGCTCACCAGTCGACGCCGGCGCGCTCGGTGCCGGTGTGCAGCAGCCCCCCGCTCTCGAGGGCGTAGGTGCTCATCTGGTGGAGGGCCGGGGTGTAGGCGTGGACGCTCACGGCGGCCACCGTGCCCCGGTTGGTCACCCGGTGCACGTGGTGCGGTCCGAACGGGCGCACCCGCCCGGCCGTCAGCTCGGTGGACACCTCCCGGACCGCGCCGGCGCTGCCGCCGACGGTCTCCTCGGTCAGCGCACCCCGGACGACGGCGAAGGCACCGGCCGAGCCGCCGTGGTCGTGCAGCGGGGTGCCCTGACCGGGCAGCCAGGTCAGCAGCCAGACCTGCGTGGCGGCGAGGTCGGCGGCGAGCGAGGGGTCGAGCAGGCCGACGGCGTCGTCGAGGGGGAGCAGGCCGGTCCAACGGCTGGCGGCGCGGTACTCGACCCGCGGCAGCCAGGCGTCGGCGACGGCGGCCAGCGCGGCCGCGACCGCGGCGGTGGACGTGGTGCGGGCGGTGGTGGTGTCGGCCGTGAGCTCGTCGCGGGCGGCGTCGGACAGCAGGGCGGTGCGGGGGGTCATCGGGACTCCGGGTTCAGGGCGCGCGCCGGGCCCCTGCCGGGGGCGGGCGCGAGAGGTGGCGGTGGGTCGGGCGCTCAGGCGGCCGGACACAGCGCGCTGGCCACCCGCAGCAGGTCCACGGCGGACCGGCGGGTGAGCGTCAGGGCGGGTGCCACGCACCCATCCGACCTGCCGCTCCAATGTGTGTCAAGTCGATCGACGTGGTGCACTTTGGCGTGTCGCTCGTCGGGACAGGGTGGACGGCGTCAGGCCGGGAGCAGGACGGTGCGCAGCTCGTGGGCGCCGTCGGCGCGCGTCGCCTCGTAGTACCAGCGGGCACCCCCGCCGGGCAGCGCCACGACGTCGGCGTAGCGCAGCCCGTGCGGCGGGTGCGGGCTCTGCAGGTGCGGCCCGCCGGGTGCGGCGCGGAACCTCCCGCCGTCGAGCCGGGCCAGCCCGGTGCGCTCCTCCCAGTTCTCCGCCGCGGTGGCCCGGCCGTCGTAGAGCGCCCAGCTGCGGTCGCCGTCGAGGACGACGGTGGCGAACCGGACGCCGCGGGCGTCCCAGCTTCCCGGCGTGCCGGCCAGTGCGGTGCCCCGCCACGTCCACGCGACGCCGTCCGGGCTGGTCGCGTGCTCGGTGGTCATGCGGTCGGTGGCGTCGGGGTCGTCGAGCGGGTGCACCGAGGCCCACAGGTGCCACTGGCCGCCGTCCCACCGCACGACCGGGTCCTTGGGCGCGTCGGCGGCGCTGCCGGGCAGCACGGTGCGCGGCTCGGCGACGGCCAGCCCCTCGACGGTGTCGGCCTCGAGCAGGTCCACCCGCCAGTGCCGGGTGCCGGGTGTCGCGCAGCTGACGTAGAGCCGCCAGCGGCCCTCGGGCGTGTGCACCAGCGCCGGCCGCTCGAGCGACTCGGCGCCGAAGCGGTCCTTGCCGAGGGCGACGACCGGCTCGAAGCGCACCCCGTCGTCGGACCGGGCCACCACGTTGCCGAAGCCGCGGCCCTCGCCGACCGGGCGGCGCAGCCGGTGGGCCAGCCACCAGGTGCCGTCGACCAGCTGCGCCGACGGGGCGCCGGCCCACGAGCCCGGGCGCGGGTCCTCCGGTTCGACGACGACCTCGGCGTCGCTCCAGAAGCGGTCGGGCGCCGGGGGGCGGGGCGCGGTCACTCGACGGCTCCTCTCCGTGGGGGTGGCAGGTCTTCCCGTGTGTACACCGCGGGTCGGGGGTGGGTCGGGTGACCGCTGACGCCGGCCGGCTCCCGCAGTTCGTCGTCGCCGGTGCGCCCAAGGCCGGGACGACGGCGCTGCACGCGGCGCTGGCCACCCACCCCGGGCTGTACCTGTCCCCGGTCAAGGAGCCGAAGTACTACCTGACCGACGGCCGCCCGCCGCCGCGCAGCGGCCAGCGCGGACCCGGGGATGCGCACAGCGCGCGGGAGTGGGTCTGGCGGCGCGAGGACTACCTGCGGCTGTTCGACGGCGCCCCGCCCGGGACGGTGCGTGGGGAGAGCACGCCGTTCTACCTCCACGACCGCGCCGCGCAGCGCCGCCTGGCCGCCGACGTCCCGGGGGTCCGCGTGGTCGTGGTGGTGCGCGACCCGGTGGACCGGGCCTGGTCGAACTGGGTGCACCTGCGTGCCGACGGCCTGGAACCGGAGGCGGACTTCCGCACCGCCGTCGAACTGGAGGACGCGCGGGTGGCCGCGGGGTACGCGCCGTTCTGGCACTACCGCGGGCTGGGTCGCTACGGCGAGCAGCTGCGCGACCTGTTCGCCGTCCTGCCGCGGTCGCAGGTGCTGCTCCTGCGCTACCGGCAGCTGGTGGACGGCCCGCGGGAGACGCTCGACCGGGTCAGCGACTTCCTCGGCGTCGAGCGGGGGGTGGCGCACACCGTGCCCCCGGAGAACGTGAAGCCCTACGTCTGCGACACGCCCCGGTACCGGGCGCTGTCCCGGGTGGTGCGGGCCGGGGCGGCGCTGGGTGCCCATGCCCCGCCGCAGGTGTGGCGGCAGGTCTCGCGGCCGCTGCTGGCGGCGCTGCACGCCGGGCGGGCGCCCCGGCCGCCGCTGCCGGTCGAGGTGCGGCACGAGGTCCTGGTGCCGCTGCTGCCCGACATCGCGCTGCTCGAGGAGCTGACCGGGGAGTCCTTCGACGACTGGCGGCGCGACACCGGCCGCGGCGACTTCCGCTCCCGCCGGTCCTGAGTCAGCGGCGCACCCGGTAGGTCACGTGCGTGCACACCGGGCTCACCTGGACCGACGTCTGCTCGAGGCGGTGCCGCCCGACGCCGGCGAACAGCGGTGTGCCCGCGCCCAGGACCTCCGGCGCCACGTGCAGGCGCAGCTCGTCGAGCAGCCCGTCCCGCAGGCACGAGCCGACCAGCGCGCCGCCGCCCATGACGAAGACGTCGCGGTCGCCGGCGGCTGCCCGGGCCCTGTGGATGGCTGCTCCCGGGCCGTCGGTCACGAACGTGAAGTCGTGCGTGGCCGCGAGCCGGTGCTCCGCCGGCGGGCTGCCGGTGACGACGAAGAACGGCGGGCGGGCGTCCAGCGCCGCGCCGTAGCCCATGCCGTCGCCCCACCCGCGGTCGACCTCGTCGAAGGTGCGCCGGCCCATGACGACGGCACCGGACGCCGCCGCGTGCCGCTCCAGGACGCCGCGGTCGACGGGGTCCTCGCTCCGGAGTGCCCAGGCGTGGATGGCCTCGACGCCGTCGTCCGCGCCGGACACGAAGCCGTCGAGGGAGACCGTGATGTCGCCGATGACGAGGGTCATGTGGTGTGGACGCCGCAGGGGTCGCGCACTCATCGCTCGTGTGGTGCGCGGCGTGGTGTCAAAGGGCGTAACGGATCTGTGGACAGGGCTCTGACCTGGGAGTTCGGGTGGTGCGCGTGGTCCTGATCGGCTATTCTTCGATCATGCGTTCGAGCAGGTGGGAGACCGGTGACGTCCTCGACGACGTCGCCGCGCTCATCGCCGAGCGCAACCGGATCGATGCCGCCCTGGCCCGCCGGGTCCGCGCCGCCGAACTGTCCCAGGCCCCCGAGCGCGACGGGCAGAAGAGCATGGCGTCGTGGCTGCGCGGGCACTGCCGGCTCTCCTCGGCGGCGGCGTCCCGGCTCGTCACCAACGGTCGAGCGCTGGAGCACCTGCCGGCCCTCGCCGAGGCCCACGACGCCGGGTGGGTGTCGGCCGAGCAGGTGGCCGAGGCCGCGCGGGTGGTCACGCCGCAGCGGCGGGCCGCGGCCGCCGCCCAGGACGTCGACCTGGCCGCGATGGACGCCGCGCTGACCCAGGTCGCCCTCGACTGTCCCCACGCCGACCTGGCGCAGATCGTGCAGCGCTACCTCGACGCGCTCGACCCCGACGGGCCCGAACCCGACCCCACCGCGGGCCGGTCGCTGACGGTGTCCAGGCACGCCGACGGATCCCTCAGCGGGCGCTTCCACCTCGACGCGGTGGGCGGGGAGAGGTTCCAGGCCGCCTTGGAGCCGTTCGTGCAGCGCGACCGCCCGGCCGGGGACGAGCGCACCCGGGCTCAGCGGCTCGGCGATGCGCTCGTGCAGCTGTGCGACAACGCCCTGGCGTCCGGGAGTCTGCCGGTGCTCCGGACGGTGAAGCCGCACGTTGCGGTGCGGGTCGACCTCGACGACCTGGCCGACCCCGCCACCGGGCCCGGCGCCGCCACGATGGGCTTCGGCGCGACGATCTCCGCCGCCCGCGCCCGCTGGCTGGCCTGCGACGGGGCGATCTCCCGGGTGGTGTTCGGGCCCGACGGGAGCCCACTCGACCTGGGTCGCAGCCGGCGGCTGGTCAGCCGGCAGCTGCGCCACGCCGTGGAGCTGCGCGACGGGGGCTGCGTGTTCGCCGGCTGTGACGCGCCGAGTCACTGGGCCGACGTGCACCACCTGGTGCACTGGATCGACGGCGGCGAGACCAGCCTGGCCAACAGTGCGCTGCTGTGCGAGCGGCACCACACCCAGGTCCACCACGGCTTCCGCGTCGAGCGGCAACCCGACGGGCGATGGCGCACCTGGCGCCCCGACGGCACCGAGATCACCGTCCCGACACCGCTCGCACCCGCCGCCTGACCGACCCGCGCACGCCGGCACGGCCGCCCGCATCTCGCGCGGACGGCCGTGCCGGCATGCCCGCATGGGGCCATCAGAACCAGCGCAGGTGCGCCCGCCTCTCGATCGACGACTGTGCTGCGACTCAGCGCCTCCGACCGGGCCCGGCTCCTCTCGGCCGGCGACGGCCGAACGCCGCCGTCGGCCAGGATCGGCGGGCGAGGTGCAGGGCTCCCAGAGCGAGGATCGGATTGCCGAGCGTGTAGGTGCCCAGGGGCATGATGCCGAGGGAGAAGCCGGCCGCGGCGAGCAGGCCCAGGCGGGCGGCCGGGTCGGGACTCAGGATGGCGGCGGCCACCGCCGTCTCTCCCGCGGTCATGGCCGCGCCGAATGCCCGTGGAGCAGGCTGGGTCAGAGCCAGGCCAGCCCGTCGGTACCAGCCCCAGGGAGCACGTCTGGCCAGCATCGGGAACTGTTCGGGGGCCTTCGCGGTGAGGAACCCGTTCCAGGCCAGGCCCATGACGGCGAAGAAGACGCCGAGAGCACGCCGCCCCACCGACGGCCGCCAGTACGCCAGGCCCGTGAGCCCGGAGTAGACGGCGGCGGCGATGACCATCTGCCGGAGGTCGTCGGCCCTCGTGGGTGTGGAACCGGTCGGTCGGGCCGTTGCGGGAGACTCCGTCGTCGTCATGTGGCACCTCCGGCGCTTCGTGCACGAGCCTGACGGGGCGCTGCACGGCCGCGCCACGAGCCAAGGTCACGCCGAACCAGTGGTCTAGGTCCCGGAGGCTGCCCTCACCCGCCTCGTCGCCGGCTCCGGTGGCCCGAGGTCGCCTCGCGGTGACGCGAGCCGGGTCGACAGGAGCGGCGCAACCGTGGTTGCATCGCGCTGTGGCCGCGGTGGGGGAGTGGGTGCTGCTGTCCTACCGCCTGCCGCGGGAGCCGTCGGGCCCGCGGACGACGCTGTGGCGCCGGCTGCGCCGGCTCGGCGTGGCCCAGCTCGGCGACGGCGTGGTGGCCCTGCCCGCCGACGCCCGCACCCGGGAGTCGCTCGAGTGGCTCGCCGACGACGTGCTCGCCGCCGGCGGCTCCGCCGGGGTGTGGATCGCCCGGCCCGCCGCGGCCGCCCAGGAGCGCGAGCTCGCCGCCGGCATGGCCGCCGCGCGGGCGGAGGAGTACCGCGAACTGACCGCGGAGTGCACCGCGGCGCTCGAGGCCCCCGAGGCCGACCGGGCGCGTGCCCTGCGGCGGTTGCGCGGCGAGTGGCGGGCCATCGGCCGACGGGACTTCTTCCCGCCGGCGGAGCGGGACGCGGCCGGTGCGGCGCTCCTGGCGCTGGCCGACGCCGTGGGCGAGCCGCTGGCGGCCGGACGGGGGAGCCGGTCGTGAGGTGGGCGACCCGCGCCGGCGTGCACGTCGACCGTGCCGCCTGCGCCTGGTTGATCCGCCGGTTCGTCGACCCGGACGCCGAGTTCGTCTTCGTCTCCGACCCCGCCGACGTCCCGGCCGACGCCACGCCCTTCGACATGCGCGGCGCCGCCCTCGGCCACGTCGGCGGCGACTGCTCCTTCGAGACGATCCTGCGCGTCCACGGCCTCACCGACCCCGCGCTGGAGCGGATCGGCCAGATCGTGCACGAGGCCGACCTCGACGACGGCCGGTTCGACGCGCCCGAGGCGCCGGGACTCGACGTCCTGCTGCGCGGCCTGTCGATGACCGGCGACGACGAGCGCACCCTCGCCGTCTCCGGACCGCTCTTCGACGGCCTCTACGAGTACGTCCGACGCCGCCTGCTGCTCGGCCGTGAGCCGGCCTGACCCCGACGGAGACCCGTGACGCCCGAGCCGCGCCCCACCCCGGCCGTGCCGCCTGCCACCCCTCCCGTGGCCACCGCCGTGCCGCCGTTCCGCACCGCCGTCCGCACCTGGTTCCTGGTGTCCCTGCAGACCTTCGGTGGCCCCGCCGGGCAGATCGCGGTCATGCAGCGGGAGCTGGTCGACGAGCGGCGCTGGATCGGCCAGCGCCGGTTCCTGCACGCCATGAACTACTGCATGCTGCTGCCCGGCCCCGAGGCCCAGCAGCTGGCCACCTACGTGGGCTGGCTGATGCACGGGACCCGCGGCGGCCTGGTCGCCGGCGGCCTGTTCGTCCTCCCGGGCGTGCTGGCGCTGCTGGTCCTGTCCGCGGTCTACGTCGCCTTCGGGGACACCACCGCCGTCCTCGCGCTGTTCGTCGGGCTCGCGCCGGCGGTGGTGGCGATCGTCGCCCAGGCGGTGCAGCGGGTGGCCAAGCGGGCGCTCACCAGCCCGCCGCTGGTCGCCATCGCCGTCGCCGCGTTCCTCGCGCTGGCGCTGTTCGCCGTCCCGTTCCCGCTCGTGGTGCTGGCCGCCGGCCTGGCCGGGTGGGTGCTGGGCCGCCGGCGGCCGTCGGCGGTCGCCGAGGCACCCGCCGACGGCGGCCCGGCGCCGGTGATCGCCGACGACGCCCTGCACTCGGAGCGCCCGGGCACGCGCCGCACGCTCACCGTGCTCGCCGTCGGGCTGCTCGCGTGGGGCGTCCCGCTGGCCGCCGTCGTGCTGCTCACCGGCGCCGGCAGCACGCTCACCGAGCAGGGGCTGTTCTTCTCCGGCGCCGCGGTGGTCACCTTCGGCGGCGCCTACGCGGTGCTGGCCTACGTCGCGCAGGCCGCCGTCGGCACCTACGGGTGGCTCGCGCCGGGGGAGATGGTGCGCGGGCTGGCGCTGGCCGAGACCACACCCGGGCCGCTGATCATGGTGGTGCAGTTCGTCGCCTTCCTCGGCGCCTTCCGCGCGCCCGGCACGCTCGACCCCTGGGCCGCGGCCGTGCTCGCCTCGCTGCTGGTCACCTGGGTGACCTTCGTGCCGAGCTTCCTGTTCGTGCTGCTCGGCGCGCCCTACATCGAGCGGTTGCGCGGCAACCGGTCGCTGTCGGCGGCGCTCACCGGCATCACCGCGGCGGTGGTCGGCGTCATCGCCAGCCTCGGCCTCTACTTCGCCGTCCACACGCTGTTCTCGGAGACCGTGCGGCTCGGCCCGCTGGCGCTGGAGGTGCCCGACCCCACGAGCGCCCAGCCGGTGGCCTGGGCGGTCGCCGCGGTCGCCGCCGTCCTGCTGTTCCGGCTCAGGTGGTCGGTGCTGCGGACGCTCGGTGTCTGCGCGGTGCTCGGGCTGGCCGCGGGCCTCGCCGGGCTGCCCGTGGCGTGAGCGCGGGTGACCGGCGGCCGACCGGGTAGGGCCCCCGGCTGAGGGTGCGGGCAGCCCGGCCCGACCCGGACGGGAGGCAGAGATGGCGATCGCGACGATCAACCCGGCCACCGGCGAGACGCTGAAGACCTACGAACCCCTGTCGGACGACGCCGTCGACGAGAAGATCGGCCGGGCCGCGGCTGCGTACCGCTCCTACCGGCTGACCAGCCCCGAGGAGCGCGTGGGCTGGCTCCGCGCGGCCGCCGACGTGCTCGACGCCGACACCGACACCGTCGCCGCGCTCATGGTCACCGAGATGGGCAAGACGCTGGCCGCGGCGAAGGCGGAGGCCGCCAAGTGCGCCAAGGCGCTGCGGTACTACGCGGAGCACGGCCCAGCGATGCTCGAGCCGACGCCCGCCGACGCCGACGCCGTCGGCGCCGCGCAGGCGTTCGTCGTCCACCGGCCGATCGGCGTGGTGCTGGCGATCATGCCGTGGAACTTCCCGCTCTGGCAGGCGATGCGGTTCGCCGCCCCGGCGCTCACGGCCGGCAACGTCGCGCTGCTCAAGCACGCCAGCAACGTGCCGCAGACGGCGCTGTACCTGGAGGAGCTCTTCCGCAAGGCCGGCTTCCCCGCCGACGTCTTCCAGACCCTGCTCATCGGCTCCTCGGCCATCGAGCGGGTGCTGCGCGACGACCGGGTCGCCGCCGCCACCCTCACCGGGAGCGCCCCGGCGGGGCAGTCGGTGGCCGCGATCGCCGGTGACGTCCTGAAGAAGACGGTGCTCGAGCTCGGTGGCAGCGACCCGTTCGTCGTCATGCCCTCGGCCGACCTCGACCGCGCCGCCGAGGTGGCGGTCACCGCGCGCTGCCAGAACAACGGGCAGAGCTGCATCGCGGCCAAGCGGTTCTTCGTGCACGCTGACGTCGCCGAGGAGTTCACCCGGCTGTTCGCCGAGAAGCTCGGCGCGCTCACCGTCGGCGACCCGATGGAGGAAGGCACCCAGGTCGGGCCGCTGGCCACCGAGTCCGGCCGCGAGGACGTCGAGCGGTACGTGCAGGACGCCGTCGACAAGGGCGCGACCGTCGTCGTCGGCGGGAAGCGTCCCGACCGGCCCGGCTGGTACTACGAGCCGACGCTGCTCACCGGGATCACCCCGGACATGGACCTGTTCGACGAGGAGGTCTTCGGGCCGGTGGCCGCGCTGTGGACGGTCCAGTCGCTCGAGGAGGCCCTGGAGATCGCCAACAGCCACCCCTACGGCCTCGGCGCCAACCTCTGGAGCGAGGACGAGGCGGAGCGGGCCACCTTCGTCCGCGACGTCGAGAGCGGGATGGCGTTCGTCAACGGCATGGTCACCAGCTACCCGGAGCTGCCCTTCGGCGGGGTGAAGCAGAGCGGCTACGGCCGCGAGCTCACCGAGCTCGGCATGTACGAGTTCATGAACGCCACCACCGTGTGGATCGGCCCGCCCAGCAGCCGGCAGGGGGAGGGGAACACCGCCACCGCCTCGGAGTGAGCGCGCCGCGGCACGGGTAGCCGGACCGGACCGGCCCCTCAGCAGCGGGGACGCCGGGGACGTTCGACGGGTGCGACCGCGCACCCGGGCAGGAGCACTCGTGACGAAGACGACGGACAACCACTTCGTGGCCCAGGCGGTGCACGACCTCGGCGCGGCGCTGTGGTTCGGCGGCGCGGTGATGGGGATCGCCGGCGTGAACAAGTCCGGCAGCGACCTGACCACCGGGATCGACAAGGTCCGGGTGGCCAGCTCGGCCTGGAGCCGGTTCTCCCCGGCGCAGTGGGGCGGCATCGCGGCCACGCTGGGGTCCGGACTGCAGCTGACCCGCGTCGGCGGCCGGCGGCTGGCGCTGCAGAAGGGCTTCGGGTCGGTCGGCGCGCTCAAGGCCGCGCTCACCGTCGCCGGGGCCGGCGCGACGGCCTACGCCGCGTACACGGGCAAGAAGATCGGCGAGCTGGCCGAGAAGGCGAACCGCGACGGCGGCGGGCTCGACGTGAAGGACGCGACCCTGCCCTCGGCGGGCACCCCGCCGGAGATCGCGAAGTGGCAGGGGCGGCAGCGGGTCGCGCAGGCCGCCGTCCCGACGCTGGCCGGCGCCGTCATCGTCTGCAACGCCTGGCTGGTGCAGTCCTACCGGCTCGGGTCGACCGCCAAGGGCGTGCTGGGCCGGCTGCTGCCCACGTAGCCGTCGCCGGCCGGGCCCCGCGACCAGCGGGCGCCCGGCCGGTCCCCGGCCGGTCAGGCGTCCCCGGCCGGCGGCGGCGTCTCTCCGGTCTCGGTGACCAGCGCGGCGACGTCGCGGACCTTGCGCTGGGTGTCCCGCGAGGCGCGCACGAGGATGCCGAACGCGATGTCGGCCGTGATCCGGTGGCGCTCCATCAGCACGCCCTTCGCCTGCCCGATGAGGTCGCGGCTCTCCAGGGCCACGGCCAGGTTGGCGGTGCGCCGCACCGCGGACAGCGCCAGCGCGGCCTGCCCGGCGACCGGGACGAGCACCGCGCGGTCGGCGACCGGGCCGGTCGCGTACACCGACAGCGCGCCGAGGACCTCGGTGCCGGTGTCGAGGGGCAGGCAGGTCGCCGTGCGCACGCCGGCGGCGCCGGCTGGTGCCGCGAGCGCCGGCCACCGCAGGTCGCGGCCGAGGTCGCCGCTACCGGCCGCGGTGCCGGCCAGGGCGGTCAGCAGCGGCCCCTGCCCGCTGCCGATCTGGACGGCGTCCAGGGCAGCGGCCGACCCGGCGTCGCCCTCCGGGGGGAGCGGCCGCCGGCCGGTGCCGAGCAGCGTGAGCGACGCGGACGCACCGGCCGGCAGCAGGGCCGCCACGTCCTCCAGGACGGCCCGGACGGCGGTGGCCGGGTCGTCGGCGGCGTGCCACCGGCGGGCCGCGCCGAGCAGCCAGGCGGCGAGGTCGGGACGGGGTCGGGGGACGGGGACGGCGGTGGGCACAGCGTGCACCGCGGCACCTCCAGCCGGAGCGGGCTCCGGGTCCGAGAGACCGAGGGCGCCCCGGTCGTTCGAGGCGCCGGTCTGCGGGGTGGGCCGATCGTGCCACCCCGGGTGCGACACGCCCATGATCGACACGTGAGAGTGATCTCGCGCACACGCAGCGCTCACACCAGTCCCGTCGTGCGGCTGGCGTCGGGGGAGTGACCGGCACCGTCCGCACGCGACCACCGCCGACGCCGCCGCCTGCCGCGACGTCTACGCGCCCTACGTCACCGGCACCGCCGTCTCCTTCGAGACCGAGCCGCCGACCGCGGCGGAGATGGCCGCGCGCATCGCCGCCGCCCAGGAGCACCACGCCTGGCTGGTGCTCGAGGACGACGGCGCGGTGCGCGGCTTCACGCACGGCGGGCCGTTCACGAGCCGCGCGGCCTACCACTGGTCGTGCACGGTGAGCGTCTACCTCGAGCCGGGTCGCCGGCGCACCGGCGCCGGCCGGGCGCTCTACGGCGCGCTGCTCGAGCGGCTCGCCGCGCGCCGCTACCGCCGGGCGCTGGCCGGGGTCGCCCTCCCCGACGAGGCCAGCCTGGGCCTGCACCGCGCCTTCGGCGTCGAGCCGGTGGGCACCTACCGGAGGGTCGGCTGGAAGGCCGGTGCCTGGCACGACGTCACCTGGCTGCAGCGGGACCTCGGCCCCGGTCCCGCCGACGGCGCGCCGGCCGCCGAGCCGCGCTGACCGCGGGCCGGCCCTACGCTCCCCGCCGACCCGGACCGGCCAGGGAGGACCCCCGTGCGCACGCTGCTGACCAACTTCCGCAACTTCGCCTTCTCCGGCAGCCTCGTCGACCTCGCGGTCGGCCTGGCGATCGGCGCGGCCTTCGCCACGGTGGTCGAGTCGCTGGTCGGGGACGTCATCCTGCCGCTGGTCGCCGCGGTCTTCGGTCAGCCCGACTTCGACGCCCTGGTGCTCACCGTCAACGGCGCGCAGATCCGCTACGGGTCGTTCCTCACCGCGTTCGTCTCGTTCCTGCTGCTGGCGGTGACGATCATGTTCCTGGTCCAGGCGATCCGCCGGGCCACCGGCCGCGAGACCGCCGGCGCCCAGGGCAACCGGGAGTGCGACCACTGCAGGAGCTTCATCCCGGTCGACGCCTCGGTCTGCATGTTCTGCACGCGGGACGTGGAACCGGTCGTCCCCTGACCGGGAGCCGGGTCCGGCCGGCGACCGGCTACGGTCTGGCGCCGGTACGACCGGACCGGGAGGACGCGTGACGACAGCGGTGAGGCACGGGCAGGGCAGCCTGCCGTCGGGGCAGTACTGGCAGGGCTGGACGGTGCCCGACCCCGTCGGCGTCGTGGTGCTGGTGCACGGCGCGCACGAGCACGGCGGCCGCTACGCGCACGTGGCCGAGCGGCTCGGCGCCGCCGGGTACGCGTCCTACGCGCCCGACCACCCCGGCCACGGCCGCTCCCCGGGCCGCCGCGGCGACATCCGCAGCCTGGCCACGGCCGTCGAGGGCGTCGCGCAGACCGCCCGCGCGGCCGCCGACCGGCACCCCGGCGTCCCGCTGTTCGTCTACGGCCACAGCCTCGGCGGCCTGGTCGCGCTGCAGTACCTGACCGGCACGCCGCACGAGCGGGTCGCCGGCGCCGTCGTGTCCGCCCCGGCCCTCGACACCAGCAGCGCCACCCCGGTGCAGCGCGCGGTCGCGCCGCTGCTGTCCCGGCTGGCCCCGGGCCTGGGGGTGCTCACCCTCGACGCCGAGACGGTCAGCCGCGACCCCGAGGTCGTCGCCGCCTACCGGGCCGACCCGCTCAACCACAACCGGAGGATGGTGGCGCGCACCGGCACCGCGATCATGCTCGGCGCCGCCGGGATGCCCGACCGGCTGCGCGGGCTGCGCCTGCCCCTGCTGGTCATCCACGGCGGGGACGACCGGCTGATGCCGCCGGCGGCCAGCGAGGTCGTCCGCGAGCACGCCGGCTCGCCGGACCTGACGGTGCGCGTCTACGACGGGCTCTACCACGAGCCGCACAACGAGCCGGAGAAGGACGAGGTCCTGGCCGACGTCGTCGCCTGGCTCGACGCGCACCGGGCGGACGGTGCTCGGGCGGCGACGGCCACCGGTCCGTGACAGGGTCCGGGCAGCGGCGCGGACGGCGCGGCGGACGGGAGTGACGGTGACCCACGCCCTCGGTGACGGACTGCGCCTGCTGCGCGCGTTCGCGAGCAACCCGCGCCAGATCGGCGCCGTGCTGCCCACGTCCCGGACCGCGGTCCGGGCCATGCTCGACCTCGCCGACGTCCCGGCGGCCCGGCTGGTGGTCGAACTCGGGGCCGGCACCGGGGTGGCCACCCGCGAGATCCTCGCCCGACTCGGCCCGGACGCCCGGCTGGTCGCCGTCGAGATCGACCCGCGGCTGGCCCGCCTGCTCACCGAGCGCTCGGTCGACCCGCGGCTGCAGGTCGTCTGCGGCTCCGCGGAGGACCTCGGCGCCCACCTCGACGGGGAGCGCGCCGACGTGGTCGTCTCGATGCTGCCGTTCACCTCGCTGGAGGCCGGGCTGCGCCACCGGCTGCTCGACGAGCTCCCGCGGGCGCTGCGCCCCGGCGGGACGGCGCTGGTGATCCAGTACTCGCCGCTGGTTCTCGGTCAGCTGCGCCGCCGGTTCGCCGAGGTGCGCACCCGCGTCACGCCGTGGAACGTGCCGCCGGCGTTCCTGTTCGCCTGCACCGGCACCCCGGAGGGCTGACCCGGCGGGGGCGATGAGTCGCCGCGCCGGGACCGGTCACAACCGGCATGACGACCGGCGAGATCGACCCCCGCTACGGCGACGCGTCGGCTCCGGCACCGCCGTGGGCCGACGTCGAACGGCTGCTCGCGGACGCCCAGCTCTACTGGGTGGTCACCGTCCGGGCCGACGGGCGCCCGCACGCGGTACCGCTGGTGGGCGTCTGGCAGGACGGCTTCGCGTTCTGCACCGGCGCCGGGGAGCAGAAGAAGCGCAACCTCGACGGCAACCCGCACGTGGCGGTGACCACGGGCAGCACCGGCGCGCACGGCTGGGACAGCGGTCTCGACGTCGTGGTCGAGGGCACCGCGACGCGCGTGACCGACCCGCAGGAGCTGCGGGCGCTCGCGGCCGCCTGGTACGCCAAGTACGGCGACGACTGGCACTTCGCGGTGCACGGCGAGGAGTTCGTCGAGGTCAGCGACTCCGGCGGCGCCACCGAGGGCGGTGCGCTGGTCTACCGGGTCACGCCGGCCAAGGTCCTGCTCTTCGGCGGACCGCACGGCCAGACCCGGTACCTCCGCTGAGAGGGAGGACGTCTCAGGCGGCGACGGCGTCCATCGCCTCGGCGACCAGGGTCACCGAGCGCAGCCGGCCCTCGGCGGTGGGGACCTGGTGGGCGACGATCAGCTCGTCGGCGTCGGCCAGCCGCGCGAACGCGGTCAGCTGCTCGCGGACCTCCGCCGGGGTGCCGGCCGCGGTGTGGGTGAGCATGGTGTCCACCTGCCGGCCCGCGCCCGACTCCAGCAGCAGGTCGGCGGCGGCGTCGTCGAGGTCGCGGCCCTGGCCGAACAGGCCGACGGCCAGCCGGCGGCGGGTGGCGGCGAGCGCGGCCCGCGCGGCCTCGGTGCTGTCGGCGGCGATCGCGTTGACCCCGGCGATGACGTACGGCGCGTCGAGCTGCTCGGACGGGCGGAAGTCGCGCCGGTAGGCGGCCACCGCGGGCTCGAGCAGCTGCGGGGCGAAGTGGGAGGCGAACGCGTAGGGCAGGCCGAGCGCGGCGGCCAGGCCGGCGCCGAACATCGACGAGCCGAGCACGTACAGCGGCACGTCGGTCCCGCGGCCGGGGACGGCCTCGACGCCGGGCACCCGCGACCGGCCGGTCAGGTAGCCCTGCAGCTCCAGCACGTCCTGCGGGAAGCGGTCGGCGGCGGCGGGGTCGCGGCGCAGCGCCCAGGCGGTGTTCTGGTCCGAGCCCGGCGCGCGGCCCAGGCCGAGGTCGATCCGGCCCGGGTGGATCGAGGCCAGCGTGCCGAACTGCTCGGCGATGGTCAGCGGTGAGTGGTTGGGCAGCATGACGCCGCCCGCGCCCAGCCGGATGGTGCGCGTGTGGGCGGCCACGTGGGCGACGAGCACGCTGGTGGCCGACGAGGCGATGGCCGGCATGTTGTGGTGCTCGGCGTACCAGACCCGGCGGTAGCCGGCCTCCTCCGCCCGCTGCGCGAGGGCCACGCTGGCGGCGATGCTCTCCCCGACGGTCTCCCCGCGGGCGACGGGGGCGAGGTCGAGCACGGACAGCGGGATGCGCATGGGGGAGCTCCTGGGACGACGGCGATCGTTGCCCGGTGCAACTCCCGGGGGTGCCCGGCTCTTCCGGCGCCGGCGGTAGTCGGTCGCAAGTCACCGGCAACCGGGCCGCGGGACGGTCGTCCGGTGACCGCGACCGCGCCGCTGCCGTTCCCCGTCACCCCCCGCCGGCCCGGCGAGCCCGAGGCCGACGTCTCCCGGCTGGCGCTGGCGCACCGCGCGCTGCGGGCCGGCTGCCGGCTGCTGGCCGACGCCGCCGCCGGGGCCACCGAGCAGACCGGGGGCGACGGCTGGCCGCCGGAGCGGCGGAGGGCGCTGGTCGCCTTCGGGCGGGGCGTGCTGCGCGAGGTGCGGGCGCACACCGAGCGGGAGGACGCCGTGCTGTGGCCGGTGGTCGCGGCCTGCGCCGGCACGCACGCCGCCGACCTGGAGCCGCTGACCGAGGACCACACCGCCCTGCGGGCGCTGCTCGGGCGGGCCGCGACGGTGCTGCCGGCCCTCGCCGCCGCGGGCCCGGACGCCGGCCAGGCGGCCGCGGTCCTCCGCGAGCTGGCCGATGCGCTCGACGAGCACGTCGCCGAGGAGGAGCGCGAGGTGTTCCCGGCGGTGCGCCGGTGCGTGTCGGCCCGCGACCTGGCCCGCTACGAGGCGCTCTGCGCACGCGGCGCCGGCCTCCGGCAGGCGGCGTTCACGCTGCCCTGGCTCGCCGACGCCTGCGGCACGCCCGGCGAGCGCGCCGGGCTGCTCGCCGCGACCCCGCTGCCGCTGCGGCTGCTGCTGCGGCTTGCCGGGCCCGGCTGGCGGCGCCGCCGCGACCTGGTCGCAGGCTCCTAGCCCGGCACCCCCGGCGCGGCGTGGGCGGCCGCGATCCAGCCCGGGTGCCCGGTCCGCTCGGCGACGGCGACGGCGACCTCGCGGTGGGCCGCGGCGGCCTCGGTGTCGCCCCGCGCGGCGGCCAGCCGGGCGAGCAGGGTCGCCGTCGGGCCGAAGGCCAGCTGGGCGGTGTGCGTCCCGCACACGGTGTCCCGGTAGGGGAGCAGCTCGGCCTCGGCCTCGGCCATCCGGTCGGCGTCGCCCAGGGCCAGCCCGACGACGCCGCGGCAGTACTGGAGGAACGGCGTGAACAGGTCCCGCGTGACCCGGTGGCGCGGCGGGCCCAGCGACCGCGCCTCCTCCACCCGCCCGGCCAGGACGAGCGCCAGGGCCTGGAACTCGGTCGCGAGCTCGGGCGAGATCGGCGCCAGGGTGGCCATCTCCTCGGGGGCGACCGGCCGGGCGGCGGGGTCGGCGAGCTGCAGGGACAGCTGCGTGGTCAGCCGGAGCGCCCGCGCCACCTGGGGGTAGTAGCCGGCGTCGAGCAGGGCCTGCTCGGCCACGCGGTAGGCGGCCTCGGCCTCGGCCACCCGCCCGGCGACGGCGGCGCGCAGGCCGGCGTAGCAGCGGGCGATGCCGTGCAGCAGCGGCAGTCCGTAGGCGGCGGACAGCCGCTCGGCCTCCCCGGCGTGCCGGTCGGCGGCCTCGAGGTCGAGCACCGCGCAGGTGCCCTGCAGCAGCACCAGCCGCGCCACCGCCTCGAACAGGCCGAAGCCCTCGCGCTGCGCCAGGGCGAGCAGCTCGGTGCCCAGCGCGGTGGCCTCGCTGCGGTCGGACCCGCGGACGGCGTGGAACTGCCGGACGGTCAGGGCGTGGGCCAGCGCCAGCGGGTCCCCGCCGAGACGGGCCTCGGCCAGCGCCTGGGCCGAGACCTCGACGGCCCGCTCCTCGTGCCGCTCCTCGAGCTCGACGGCGAGCATCGCCAGCAGCCGGGCCCGCTGCGGGTCCCCGGCGGGCAGGCCGGCGACGGCGCGCTCGGTGCGCGCGACGAACCGGTCGTCGACCGGGTCGACCCAGGCGTTCCAGAAGGTCGGCACGTCCGAGGACAGCAGGACCGACGCGGTCAGCGCGGCCGGCGCGTCCTCGGGCAGCACCGACAGCGCCCGGGTGCGCAGGGCGCGGGCCTCGCCGACGGCGCCGGCCATCGCGTCGGCGTGCGCCTGCGCGGCCAGCAGCCGGGCCAGCTCCGCCGCGTCGCCCGGGCGGGCCGTCGCGGTGGCCTCGGCCGCCCGGCCCCACATGACCGCCGCGTCGGCGTGGGCGAAGCGGCGCTCGGCGAGCTCGGCGGCGGCCTGCGCCCAGCGCGCCGCCGGCCGGGGGGGCGCCCCCCCCCCCCCCGCCGCGGGGGGCGGGGGGGCGCCCTCCCCGACATCGCCGCCCCCCCCCACCCCCCCCCCCCCCCCCCCCCCCCCCCCCCC
>NZ_JBJGYX010000038.1:0-43860 GCF_054050195.1 Geodermatophilus sp. SYSU D00710 | reverse complement strand
GGCGCGTCCTCCCTCACGTCCCACCGTGGGGGAGGACGCGCTGCGGTGAGGGAGGACGCCGGTCACGGTGATCGCCCCGGTGCGCCTCCGCCACCTGCGGGCCGCCGGACGGGACGCTGCGCACGTGCTCGGTCACTCCCACGCCCTGTCCGGTCTGGCCGCCGGTGCGGCGACCCTCCCCTGGGCCCCGGTCGACGGCACCGTCGCGCAGGTGGCGTGGGTGGCCGCCGCCGGCGGCTTCGCGATGCTGCCCGACCTCGACCACAGCGGGTCGACCGTCTCGGACATGTGGGGCCCCGTGACCGACGTGCCGTCGGGCGCGATCGGCCGGCTCGCCGGCGGGCACCGCTGGGGCACGCACGACGCGCTGCTGGCGCCGGTGGCCTTCGGCGCCGTCGCGCTGGCCGCCGCGAACCTGTACTGGTCCAGCCTGGTGGTCATCGCGCTGGCGATCGGGCTGGCACTGCGCGCGCTGCACTTCGTCATCCCCGGCCGGGCGGAGAACACCGTCGTCGGCAACCTGCTGCTGTCCTTCGGCGGCGCGTGGCTGCTGCTCGAGCACATGCCCCAGCCCCTGTGGCTGCCCTGGGCGGTCGCGCTGGGCGTGCTCACCCACGTCGTCGGCGACCTGATCACCAAGCAGGGCGTGCCGCTGCCGCTGGTGTGGCTGCTCAAGCGCAGGCGCGTCGCGCTCACGCCCATGCGCACGGGCACGACGCTGGAGAAGGCGGTGCTGGCGCCGGCCTTCCTGCTCGTCGCCGTGTGGTTCCTCTACGACAACACCGCCGCCCGCGACGTCGTCGACCCCTACCTGCAGGGGCTGCTCAGCCTCGGCGGCTGAGACCGCGCGGGGCCCCGCCGACCAGCCGCTACGGTCCCCCGCTGTGACCGCCGTCCCGCCCCGACTCGGCCGGGGCACCCACGTCGGCTACGCCCTGGGCTCCATCGGCACCGCGGCCTTCGGCACCGTCCCCGGCCTGCTGCTGCTCTACTACCTGACCGACGTGCTCGGGGTCGCCGCGGGGCTGGCCGGGCTGGTCGTCTTCGCACCCAAGGCCTGGGACGTGCTGCTCAACCCGTGGATCGGCAGCCGCTCGGACCGGACGAGGAGCCGCTGGGGGCCGCGCCGGCCGTGGATGCTCGCCGGCGGGCTGGCGCTGCCGCCGCTGTTCGTCCTCGTCTTCGCCGGACCGGGCGCCCCGCCGGCGCTGGCCGCCACGTGGGTCGCGGTCACCTTCCTGCTGGCCGCCACCGCCTACGGCTGCTTCCAGGTGCCCTACGTCGCCCAGCCGGCCGAGATCACCGACGACCCCGGCGAGCGCGCGACGCTCGTGTCCTGGCGGGTGGCGGCGCTGGCGCTGGGCATCCTGCTCGCCGGTGCGGGCGCCCCAGCGGTGGTCGACGCCTTCGGCGGCGGGCGCGCCGGGCACCTGGCGATGGCGGTCTTCGTGGCGGTGCTGCTCGCGGGCGGGATGCTCGGCGCGGTCGCCGGCACCCGCAACGCGCCCACGCTCACCCGCACCACCAGCGAGGGACGGCTCCGCGCGACCCTGGCGCTGACCTGGCGGTCCCGGCCGTTCCGGGTGCTGCTCACCGGCTTCGTCGTCCAGGCGCTCGGCATCGGCGTCATGCTCGCCGGCGTCCCGTACTACTCCGAGCAGGTGCTCGGAGACCCCGCGGCCGGCTCGCTGCTGTTCGGGGCGCTCGTGGGCCCGGCGATCCTGGTCATGCCGCTGTGGCTGCGGGTCAGCCGGCGGCTGGGCAAGCGCACCGGACTGCTGGCGTCCTCCGCCCTGTTCGGCTGCGCGGCGGCCGCGCTGGCGCTGGTCGGCCCCGGCAGCACGGGCCTCGCCGTCGCCCTCGTGGGGCTCGTCGGCGTCGGCTACGCCGGCATGCAGATGTTCCCGCTGGCGATGCTGCCCGACGTCGTCGCCGCCGACGAGGCCGCCTCCGGGCAGCGGCGGGCCGGCGTGTTCACCGGCGTCTGGACGGCGGCCGAGACCCTCGGCCTCGCCGTCGGCCCCGGCCTGCTCGGGCTGCTGCTCGGCGCGGCCGGGTACGTCTCCTCCGCCGGCGGGGACGCCACCCAGTCCGCCGGCGCGGTGCTGGCCGTGCGGCTCGGCTTCTCCGTCGTCCCGGCGCTGTTCGTGCTGGCCAGCCTGCCGGTGCTGGCCCGCTACCGGCTCGGCCCCGTCCCCACCCGGCCCGAGGAGGTCCCGGCGTGACGCCGCAGGAGGTGCTGGCCGAGCTCACCGCGCTGCAGGCCGGCGACGTCCCCACCCACGGGGGCTCGACGATGGCCTACGTCTACGACTCCGGGCGCGCCGGCCTCGAGGACCTCGCCGCCGTGGCCCAGGCGGCGTTCCAGTGGACCAACGCGCTCGACCCGACCGCCTTCCCCAGCGTGGCCCGCATCGAGGACGACCTGGTGGGCGCGGCGGCCGACCTGCTCGGCGGCGGCCCGGCGACCGTCGGCACGGTCACCAGCGGCGGCACGGAGAGCTGCCTGCTGGCGGTGCTGGCGGCCCGCGAGCGGTGGCGGGCGCGGGGCGGCACCGGCCGTCCGCGGCTGCTGCTGCCGGTCACCGCGCACGCGGCCTTCCGCAAGGCCGCGCACCTGTTCGACCTGGCGGTCGTCGACGTCGCCGTCGACCCGGTCACCTGCCGCGCGCTGCCCTCGGCCGTGGCCGGTGCGCTCGACGCCCGGACCGCGCTGGTCGTCGTCAGCGCGCCGTCCTACCCGCACGGGGTGCTCGACCCGGTCGGCGAGGTGGCCGCCCTGGCCGCCGCCGCGGGGGTCCCCTGCCACGTCGACGCGTGCATCGGCGGCTGGGTGCTGCCCTTCCTCGACGACGTCCCCGAGCCCTTCGACCTGTCGGTGCCCGGGGTGACCTCGCTGTCGGTGGACCTGCACAAGTACGGCTACGCGCCCAAGGGCGTCTCGGTGCTGCTCACCGCGGAGCCGGAGCTGCGCCAGGCGCACTGGTTCAGCACCGCGGGCTGGCCGGGCTACCCCGTGGTCAACCCCAC
The DNA here is from genome assembly GCF_054050195.1 of Geodermatophilus sp. SYSU D00710. NCBI lineage: Bacteria > Bacillati > Actinomycetota > Actinomycetes > Geodermatophilales > Geodermatophilaceae > Geodermatophilus > Geodermatophilus sp. SYSU D00710. Next base: position 40,830 of record NZ_JBJGYX010000038.1, on the reverse strand, counting down.
CCTGGCCGGGACCCGCCCCGCGGGGCCGATGGCCGCCGCCTGGGCGGTGCACCGGTGGCTGGGCCGCGACGGGTACGCCGAGCTCGCCCGCGCCACCCGGGCGGCCACGGTCGCGCTGGCCGAGGGAACGGCGGCGGTCCCCGGGCTGCGGGTGGTCGGGACGCCGGTGGCCACGCTGGTCGCGCTCGCGCAGGACGGCCCGGACGGCGTCGACGTGCTCAACCTCGCCGACGAGGCCACCGCCCGTGGCTGGCTGCTGCAGCCCCAGCCGCCGTTCGCCCAGCCCGGCGGCGCGGACCTGCCGGCCACGCTGCACCTGACGGTCACCGGCGCCACGGCGGGACGGGTGGACGCGCTGCTCGCCGACCTCGCCGACGCCGCCCGCGCCGCCGCCGCGCTGCCCCGCCCGGTCGCCGACCCCGGGCTGGTCGCCGCCGCGGCGACGATCGACCCCGCCACGCTGACCGTCGCCGAGGTCGACGCGCTGCTCGAGCTGGCCGGCGTCGGCGGCGGGCGGCTCCCCGAGCGGATGGCACCGGTGCACGCCCTGGTGGCCGCGCTCCCCCGTCCGGTGGCCGAGCGGCTCCTGGCCGGGGTCCTCGACCTGGTCTACCGGCCGCGCCGGGAGGCACGCGCTAACGGGTGATCCGCTGGTCCCGCGCGCAGGCGGCCACGGCCTCGGCCACCGCGGGCGCCACCCGCCGGTCCAGCGGGCTGGGCACGACGTGGCCAGGGGCCAGGTCCTCCCCGACGACGTCGGCGATGGCCCCGGCCGCCGCGAGCTTCATCTCCTCGGTGATCGCGCGGGCGCCGGCGTCGATGGCACCGCGGAACACCCCGGGGAAGGCCAGCACGTTGTTGATCTGGTTGGGCAGGTCGCTGCGCCCGGTGGCCACCACCGCGGCGTACCGCGCGGCCATCTCCGGGTCGACCTCGGGCGTGGGGTTGGCCAGCGAGAACACGATCCCGCCCGGGGCCATCGACGCGATGGCCGCCTCGGGCACCGTGCCGCCGGACAGCCCCAGGTAGACGTCGGCGCCCTCGAGCGCACCGGTCATCGTGCCCGCGAAGCCGGCGCGGTTGGTGTGCTCGGCGAGCTCCCGCTTGACCGGGGTGAGGTCCTCGCGGCCGCGGTGCAGCACGCCGCGGGAGTCGGCCACCGCGATGTCCCCCACCCCCGCCTCGAGCAGGATCCGGGTGCAGGCGACCCCCGCGGCCCCGGCGCCGGCCACGACCACCCGCAGGTCAGCGAGCGCGCGGCCGGTGACCGTCGCGGCGTTGCGCAGGGCGGCCAGGACGACGATCGCCGTGCCGTGCTGGTCGTCGTGCATGACCGGGACGTCGAGCCGCTCGCGCAGCCGGTCCTCGATCTCGAAGCACCGCGGCGCGCTGATGTCCTCGAGGTTGATCCCGCCGAAGGACGGCGCGATCGCGGCCACGGTCTCCACGATCGCGTCGACGTCGGTGGTCGACAGCACGACCGGCACCGCGGACAGGCCGGCGAACTCGCTGAACAGGCAGGCCTTGCCCTCCATGACCGGCAGCGCCGCGGCCGGTCCGATGTCGCCCAGGCCGAGGACGGCGGTGCCGTCGGAGACGACGGCCACCACGCGCGGCGCCCAGGTGAAGCGGCGGGCCAGGGCCGGCTCGGCGGCGATGGCGCTGGAGACCCGGGCGACCCCGGGGGTGTAGGTGAGCGCGAGGTCCTCCCGCGAGGTGATGCCGCGGGTGGGCCGGACCGTCAGCTTGCCGCCCTCGTGGACCGCGAACGCCGGGTCGCCGGCGAATCGGTCGGCGGTCGTCCCCGGCTGACCGGTCTCTGCGCCCATGGACCCAGCAGGGTAGTGCCGTGCGCTCCCCCGCCCCACCCCGTGGGGCGAGGCCGCGGGCCCGCCGCCTCGCTACCGTGCCGCCCGTGGAGATCCGAGAGCTCGCGGTGCCGGACAGCTACGTCCTCGACCTGGTGCCGCACGGCGACGACCGCGGCCGGTTCACCGAGTGGTACCGCGCCGACGTCCTCGCCTCGGCCACCGGGCGGTCGCTGCCGCTGGCGCAGGCCAACCACAGCGTGTCCGCCCTCGGCGTGCTCCGCGGCGTGCACTTCGCGCTGGTCCCGCCCGGGCAGGCGAAGTACGTCTACTGCCCGGCCGGGCGGGTCCTCGACGTCGTCGTCGACATCCGGGTCGGGTCGCCGACCTTCGGCGTCTCCGACGCGGTGCTGCTCGAGTCCGACCGCCCCCGCGCGGTGTTCCTCGCCGAGGGGCTGGGGCACGCGTTCGTCGCCCTCGAGGACGGGTCGTCGGTGACCTACCTGGTGTCCTCGGGCTACAGCCCCGGCCGCGAGTTCGGCATCTCCCCGTTCGACCCCGACCTCGACCTGCCGTGGCCGGCCGGCGTGGAGTACCGGCTGTCGGACAAGGACCGGGCCGCGCCCACCCTCGCCCAGGCCCGGGAGCAGGGGATCCTGCCGACGATGGAGCAGTGCACGGCCCACTACGACCGGCAGCGCGCGGGCTCCTAGCCCGACGGCGGGGGTTGCGCGAGCCGGCCGGGCCGCGGCCGCAGCCGGGCGACCACGCGGCCGACGGCGACCGCCGGCCCGTAGGCGCGGCTGTCGTCGGCGACCAGCGGGTTGTCGCCGCGGACGTCGACGGCGCCGTCGCCGAGCAGCCGGTGCACCCGCTTGACCACCAGCAGGTCGGGCCGGGACGGGAAGCGGGCCAGGACGACGTCGCCGACCGCCACCTCCCCTCGCCGCGCCCGCCGCACCAGCAGCCGGTCGCCGTGCCGCACCGTCGGGGACATCGACGGGCCGCTCACCCGCGCCAGCACCCACGCCGACCGCAGCGGCGGGACGGCCCGCTCACCGGGACGGGGACTGATCACCGCGAGTAGGGTCCCAGACGACCCGATCGATCGACATACGGAGGAGAGGGCATGCTGTTCAGCCGCGTGTTCTCCGCCGTGGAGGCCAGCGCGCACTGCGACCTCCCGTGCGGCGTGTACGACCCTGCCCAGGCCCGCATCGAGGCGGAGTCGGTGAAGGCCATCCAGGAGAAGTACCAGGGCAGCGAGGACGAGGTCTTCCGGCAGCGCTGCGTGCTCATCAAGGAGCAGCGCTCCGACCTGGTGAAGCACCACCTGTGGGTGCTGTGGACCGACTACTTCAAGCCGCCGCACTTCGAGAAGTACCCGCAGCTGCACGAGCTGTTCAACAAGGCCACCAAGCAGGCCGGCGCGGCCGGCGGCAAGGGCAGCATGGACCCCGCCGAGGGCCAGAAGCTGCTCGACTACATCGCCGAGATCGACCGGATCTTCTGGGAGACCAAGGCCGCCGCATAGCGGAACGACCCCGACGGCCGGTGGGCTCCTCGCCCGCCGGCCGTCGGCGTCCCCGGGCACCGGTGAGATCCGGGGACGGCGCCGGTCACAGCCTGCGACACCCCGACCCGAGGAGACCCGCGATGGCCGTCCGGCTCAACCCCTACCTGCACTTCTCCGGCAACGCCCGCGAGGCGATGGACTTCTACCGCTCGATCCTCGGCGGCCACCTCGAGGTCATGACGTTCGGTGACATGGGCGGGGGCGGGGGCCAGTACCCCGACGACGGCGTCATGCACGCCTTCCTGCGCACCGACCACGGGCTCGAGCTCATGGCCTCCGACGGGCACGACCCCGACGCCGGTGGGCCGGACAAGGTGTCGCTCTCGCTGTCCGGCGACGACCTCGAGGTGCTCACCCGCTGGTTCGAGGCGCTGGCCGACGGCGGCGCGGTCGACGTCCCGCTGGAGAAGCAGATGTGGGGCGACACGTTCGGCCAGGTGACCGACCGGTTCGGCATCCGCTGGCTCGTGAACGTCGCGACGCCCGGCGTGTGAGGCGACCCGCCGGGAGCCCCGGCGGGGCGGCGGGGTCCCCGGCGGGCCCCGGTACCGTCAGCCCTCGATGCGCATCGACCGGGCCGGGTGGCCCTTCATCACCGGACCCCTCGGCCCGGCCGCCGTGCTGGCCGCCGCGGGCGCGCGGACGGGTCGCCGCTGGGCGCGCGTCGCGGCCTGGCCGTTCCTGGCGCTGTCGGCCTACATGGCCCTGTTCTTCCGCGACCCCGACCGCCCCTGCGACCGCGAGGAGCCCCCGGCCGACGTCGTCCTGTCCCCGGCCGACGGCATGGTGATGGTCGCCGGCGAGCCGCAGGAGGGCGTCGCCCCCGAGCCCGCCCCGCCGGGTGGCTGGCAGCAGGTCAGCGTGTTCCTCTCCGTCGTCGACGTGCACGTCAACCGCTCCCCCTACCGCGGCGAGGTCGTGCAGAGCTCCTACCGCAAGGGCAGCTTCCTGGCCGCCTACCGGGCCGAGTCCGCGCACCGCAACGAGCGCAGTGAGCTGTGGCTGCGCGAGGACCACCCGGAGGGCGAGCGGACCGTCGTCTTCCGCCAGCTGGTCGGGGTGCTGGCGCGCCGCATCGTCACGCGCACCGGCGTCGGCCGGCGGCTGGCCACCGGGGAGCGGTTCGGCCTCATGAAGTTCGGCTCGCGGATGGACGTCTTCCTGCCCGCGGAGTGCACGATCACCGTGCGGAAGGGCCAGCGCGTGCGGGGCGGCGACACCGTCATCGCCCGCTGGCCCGTCGCCGGCTGAGGGCCCGGTGCCCAGCTCGGCCTCGGGCGAGGGGCGGCCCACGACCCGCCGCACGGCGACCGTGGAGTTCGTCCGCGGCTCGGTCCGCGGCAGCCGCCGCCGCGCCATGGCGACCCTGCCCAGCCTGTTCACGCTGGCCAACATGATGTGCGGCTTCGCCGCGATCCTGCTGTCGATCCGCGGGCAGTACACCCTCGCCGCCGTCCTCATCGGCCTGTCGGTGCTCTTCGACATCGCCGACGGCGCGGTCGCCCGCCTGGTCGGCGCGGTGAGCTCCTTCGGCCTGCAGTTCGACTCGCTGGCCGACCTGGTCTCCTTCGGCCTGGCCCCGGCCCTGCTCGCGTTCACCCTGTTCTCCGAGGGCCGGGACGAGTGGGACCCGCTGGGCTGGGTGGTCTGCTTCCTGTGGGTGGCGTGCGCGGCGATCCGGCTGGCCCGCTTCAACACCACCATCGACCCCACCGCGGACAAGCGGTACTTCACGGGCATGCCCAGCCCGGGCGCGGCCGGCGTCGTCCTGGCGTCGGTGTTCGCCTTCGGCGACCAGATGCAGGGCCGCGACCGGCTCTGGGTGCTCCTCATCGTCGCCGTCCCCGCGCTGCTCATGGTCAGCACCGTCCGGTTCCGCTCCTTCAGGTCGCTGGTCAGCCCCCGCAGCGGGCGCCCGTACGGACTGGTCCTCGCCGCCGTCGCCCTGGTCGTCGGGTTCGCCACCGTCCCGGTCGTCACCGGCTGCGTGCTCGCCTACGGGTACCTGCTCGCGCCGGTCCTGGTGCCGCTGCTCTCCCCCCTCGGCCGGCTGGTGCCGGCCCGCGTCCGGGAGGTCCTCACGTGACGATCCGCCGCGTCGAGCCCGCGGACGTCCCGGCCGTCGTGGGCCTGGTGCGCGAGCTGGCCGAGTACGAGGAGTCCGCGCACGAGGTCCGGCTCACCGAGGAGCAGCTGCACGCCGCGCTGTTCGGGGAGTCGCCCGCGCTGTTCGGGCACGTCGCGCTCGGTCCCGACGGCGAGGTCGCCGGGATGGCGCTGTGGTTCCTGAACTTCTCCACCTGGCGCGGCACCCACGGCCTCTACCTGGAGGACCTCTACGTCCGGCCGCAGCACCGCGGAACGGGTCTGGGCCGGGAACTGCTGCGGACGCTCGCGGCCACCTGCGTCGAGCGCGGCTACAGCCGGCTGGAGTGGTCGGTGCTCGACTGGAACACCCCGTCGATCGACTTCTACCGGGCCGCCGGCGCGCTCCCGCTGGACGGGTGGACGGTGTTCCGGCTGACCGACGACGCGCTCGCCGACTTCGCCGCCGACCGACGCGACTGACCGGGTCGTCACGGCGTGAGGCAGGCTGGAGGCGTGGGAACCGAGCGTGGCACGCCCGAGTGCTGGCTGACCGACATGGACGGCGTCCTGGTGCACGAGGGACAGGCCCTGCCGGGGGCCGCGGACTTCCTCGCCCGGCTGGTCGACGCGGAACGGCGTTTCCTCGTCCTGACCAACAACTCGATCTTCACCCCGCGTGACCTCGCCGCCCGGCTGGCGCGCTCGGGCCTGCACGTGCCCGAGGAGTCGATCTGGACCTCGGCGCTGGCGACGGCGGACTTCCTGTCCTCCCAGCTGCCCGGCGGCTCGGCGTACGTGATCGGCGAGGCGGGGTTGACGACGGCGCTGTACGAGGCCGGCTACACCCTGACCGACACCGATCCCGACTACGTCGTCCTGGGTGAGACGCGCACCTACTCCTTCGAGGCCATCACCCGGGCGATCCGGCTGATCGGCGCCGGGTCGCGGTTCATCGCCACCAACCCCGACGTGACCGGCCCCTCCCCCGAGGGCCCGCTGCCGGCCACCGGCTCGGTGGCCGCGATGATCACCGAGGCCACCGGCGCCAAGCCCTACTTCGTGGGCAAGCCCAACCCGATGATGTTCCGCAGCGCCATGAACCGGATCGAGGCCCACTCCGAGAGCACGGTCATGATCGGCGACCGCATGGACACCGACGTCGTCGCCGGCATCGAGGCGGGCCTGGAGACGATCCTGGTGCTCACCGGGTCGACCACGGCCGCCGACGTCGCCCGCTTCCCGTTCCGCCCCAGCCGGGTGCTCGACTCGATCGCCGACGTCGTCGACCTGGTGTGAGAAGGACCCCGTCCTCCCCACCCCTCGCACGCTCGGGGCGGGCCCCGGGACGGGGCCGCAGGCACCGCCGGGAGGGAGCGGATCCTCTCAGCGGTCGAGGAACGCCAGCCGCGCCTCGGGGGTGAACAGCAGGTACAGCTCGGCCAGGGCCAGGACGATGAGCGGGATGCCCAGCAGCGGCTGGCCGCCGGGGAACGCGGTGCTGTAGCCGAACAGGCCCAGCAGCAGCTGCAGCACGACGACCGGCCCGCGGGCCCAGCCCGCGAGCCGGCGCAGCCCGGCCGCGGCCGCGGCGAGCGCGACCCCGAAGATCGCGACGTAGACGACCTCGGCCAGCGCCCGGCCGACGCTGTCGGGCTCGCCGGTGAGGGTCAGCCAGAGCAGGGCCAGCGCCCCGGCCAGCAGCAGCCCGGCCTCGACGGCGGCCACGAGCGCCGCCCGGACCACCGACGGCGGCGCCGCGGGACCCGGCCGGCGCGGCGGGCGGGCCGAGGGCTGCGCGGCGGCACCGAGGAGCCGCTCGGCCCTGGTCGGGCGGCGTGTCGCGTCCTCCTCCGTCACACCAGCGAGGCTACGCGTCAGCCGCCACGGCAGTCCCCGTCCGTGCCGGTTGGACGGTCCCCGTGCTGGTTAGCTCACCGGCATGCGTGCCCTCGTGGTGGCCAACCCCGCGGCGACGACCACGACCGGCCGGGTGCGCGACGTGCTCGTGGGCGCGCTGGCCAGCGAGCTCAAGGTCGACCTCGCCGAGACCACGCACCGCGGCCACGGCCGCGAGCTGGGCCGGCAGGCGCTGGCCGACGGGTTCGACGTCGTCGTCGCGCTCGGGGGCGACGGCACGGTCAACGAGGTGGTCAACGGCCTGCTCACCGACGGGCCGGGCGCGCACGTGCCCACCCTCGCCGTCGTCCCGGGCGGCTCCACCAACGTCTTCTCCCGCGCGCTGGGCCGCTCCCGCGACCCGGTCGAGGCCACCGGCGAGATCCTCGACTCGCTGCGGTCGGGGCGGACGCGGCGGGTGTCCCTCGGCACCGCCAGCGCCACCGGGACCAGCACGGTCCCGGCCCGCGGCGTCGACCCGGCGACCGCGGTGGCGGCGGCCGAGGCGGGTGCGGCGGTCCACTCCGGGTGGAGCGAGCCGCGCTGGTTCGTCTTCGCCGCGGGCATGGGCTTCGACGCCGACGTCATCGCGCGGGTGGAGCGGCAGCGCGCCCGCGGCCGCCGCTCCACCGGCGCGCTCTACGTCCGCGAGGCCACCCGCGCCTTCGTGCTCGGCCGGGAGCGCCGGCGCCCGGCCATGACGCTGGCCCTGCCCGACGAGCCCGACCTCGACGGGCTGTTCCTGTGCCTGGTGTCCAACGTGAGCCCCTGGACCTACCTGGGGTCGCGTCCGGTCAACCCCAGTCCCGAGGCCTCCTTCGACGCCGGCCTCGACGTGTTCGCGATGGGCCGGATGGGCGTGCTGCGGATGCTGCACCACGCGCGGCAGGTGCTCGCCCGCCGTCCCGACGCCCGCGGCCGCGGGGTGCACCGCCGGCACGACCTCGACGACGTCGTCCTGACCGCCGCACGGCCGCAGGGCTGGCAGCTCGACGGCGACCACCTCGGCACCGCCACCGGGCTGCGGGTGCGCTCGGTGCCCGCGGCGCTGTCCGTCGTCGCCTGAAGGACCCTCAGGCACGCCCGGGGTGCGGTGTCAACGACCACCGCACCGCCGAGTGGCGGCCCTAGCACGCGCGTGGTGAGGTTGCTCACGCGGGGTCAGACCACGACCGCCGCGCGCTTGACACGCCGTCCTCAGGTGAAAACATCGCGAGAGGAACGCAACCTGCCGGTAACAAGCGGCAGGCGGTCGCTGGAACGGGGCGCTGGGCAACCGGTGTCGCGCCCGCGCAGGCGGCCCGACGTCAGCGATCAGCAAGCCCAGAACGTCGTCGACACCGAGGAGTGCACGCACATGGACTGGCGCCACCGCGCCCTATGCCGGGACGAGGACCCGGAGCTGTTCTTCCCCATCGGGACGACCGGCCCCGCCCTCGTGCAAGTCGAGCAGGCGAAGGCCGTGTGCCGTCGTTGCTCCGTCATGGAGTCCTGCCTCGACTGGGCCCTGCGGTCCGGCCAGGACTCGGGCGTCTGGGGCGGGCTCTCCGAGGACGAGCGGCGCGCTCTCAAGCGCCGCCAGTCCCGCACCCGCGTCCGCGCCTGATCGATCCCGCCAGACGCGCCGACGAGGCCGGTCACCCGCTCCGGGTGACCGGCCTCGTCGCTGTCACACGGTCGACCTACCGGACGACACCGCGGCCACGTGCCCCGAAGGACCTCGGAGCCCATCCGCCTACCGCCGCGGCCGGCCCGCGCCGGGGAGCTCCAGCACGACCTCCGTGCCCGGCCGGCCGGGCCCCGGCGGCTCCGCCGGGGTGGTGGCGTGCAGCGCCCCCCCGAGCTCGCTGGTGACCAGCGTCCGCACGATCTGCAGCCCGAGCCCGTCGCTCTGCGCCGGGTCGAAGTCCTCGGGCAGCCCCTGACCGTCGTCACGGACCCGGACCACCAGGTCGTCGCCGTCCCGCTCGGCCACCAGCTCGATCGCGCCGGGCGGCCCGTCGGCCGGGAAGGCGTGTTCGGCGGCGTTCTGCAGCAGCTCGGTGACCGCCATGACCAGCGGGGTCGCGGTCACCGCCGGCAGCTCCCCGAAGCGCCCGACGCGGCGGGTGCACGCCGCCGGCCCGATGGAGGTCAGGTCGCCGAGCATCGGCAGCACCTGGTCGAAGACGTCGTCGACGTCGACGACGTCCTCCCGGCTGCCGGCCAGCGTCTCGTGGACGACGGCGATCGAGGCCACCCGCCGCACCGACTCCTCCAGCGCCGCCCGCGCGGCCGGCTCGGTCATGCGCCGGGCCTGCAGCCGCAGCAGCGCGGCGACGGTCTGCAGGTTGTTCTTCACCCGGTGGTGGATCTCGCGGATCGTCGCGTCCTTGGTCAGCAGCGCCCGGTCGCGGCTGCGCAGGTCGGTGACGTCGCGGACCAGCACCAGCGCGCCCTCCTCGACACCCGGCGCCTGCAGCGGCAGGGCGCGCAGCAGCATCGTCGCGCTGCGGCCCTCGACGTCGGTGGGGTCGGGGAACCGCCCGGCCACCGCGGCGGCGACCGTCGCCGCGACCGCCTCGCCCGCCACCCGGTCGGCCGACGCCGCCCGGGTGACCTTCGCCAGGTCCGCGCCGACCAGGTCGCCGACCACCCCGAGCCGCCGGTAGGCCGACAGCGCGTTGGGGCTGGCGTAGACAGCGCGGCCGGCGGCGTCCAGGCGCACCAGCCCGTCCCCGACGCGCGGGCTCATCTCGGCGTCGAGCAGCTTCTCCGGCGGAAACGTGCCGGCCGACACCATGAGGCAGAGGTCGGCGGCGATGTCGAGGTAGGTCAGCTCCAGCGTCGACGGCGACCGGGTGACGGCCAGGTTGGTGTCCTTGGCCAGCACCGCGACGACGACGCCGTCGTGCCGTACCGGGATGACCTCGCGGCGGCGCGGCGCGCCGCCCGACCAGTCCGGATCGCCCTCGGTCACCGGCCGGCCCTCCCGGTGCGCCAGCCGGAAGGGGTCGGCGTCGGGCCCGTCGACCTCGCTGCCGACCAGGTCCTCGGGCCGGCTGGTGGGCGCGGTCAGCGGGCGCACCTGGGCGACGCACCACCAGGCGTCGGTGCGCAGCGGCACCCACAGCGTCAGGTCGGCGAAGGCCAGGTCGGCCAGCAGCTGCCAGTCGGCCACCAGCCGACGGGCGTGGTCGACCTGCGAGGGGGCGGTCGCCGACCCGCGGTGGAGGCGCTCGGAGAGGGTGCTCATGGTGCCCCCGAGCGTAGGAGCGCCCCGCGCCTAGGCTGGCGCCCCGTGGCCCTGCCCTCCCCCGACCTGCCCTCGCCCGACCTGCCGCCGGTGCGCGTCGAGGACGCCGTCCCCGCCGACTGGCCGCGGATCGCCGAGCTGACCGTCGCCGTCTACCGCGACGAGCGGCTGGCCTCCGCCGAGTACCTGGGCCAGCTGGCCGACGTCGAGGGCCGTGCCGCGCGGTCGCGGCTGGTCGTGGCGCGCGACGGCGCCCGGGTCGTCGGCGCCGTGGCGCTCGTGCTCGACGGCGACTTCGGCGAGGTCACCGCCTCTGACGACGAGGCCGCCTTCCGGATGCTCGTCGTCGACCCCGCGGTGCGCGGGCGGGGCGTGGGCGAGGCGCTGGTGCGGGAGTGCCTGGACCGGGCCCGCGCGGCCGGCAAGCGGCGGATGGTGCTGTCCACCGACCCGCGGATGACCGCCGCGCACCGCCTCTACGCCCGGCTCGGCTTCACCCGCCTGCCCGAGCGGGACTGGAGCCCCCGCCCGGGCATCGACCTGCTGGTCTACGCGCTGGAGCTCTGACCGCCGGCGTCGGTCGCCCGCCGGCGACCGGTGCCCCGGGACCGGGACGGACGACGGGGCGCGGGCTCCTGGGGCGCGGGCTCCGCCGGCTCGGCCTCCCGCGCCGGGACGCCGGCCGCCGCGGCGAGGGTGTCGAGCTCGTCGAGGATGTCGCGCAGCAGCACGTCGACGTCCGGCAGCAGCTCGGCGCACGAGACCAGCCCCCAGTCGAGGCGGTCGAGGTAGCTCTGCACCGTGATGTTGAGGCCCTGTCCCTCGACGATCGTCGACACCGGGAAGTAGTGCTCGAGCCGCGCGCCCGCGGCGTACAGCGGCGTCCGCGGACCGGGCACGTTGGAGATCACCAGGTTGCCCGGCGTCAGCCGCGACCCCAGGCGCAGCCGCGCGCTCAGCCGCATGGCGCGGGCGAAGACGGCCGGGGGCGGGAACTCGGCGAAGTCGGTGAGCCGCTCGGCCGGCAGCGCCGAGAACAGCTCCTTGCTGCTGGTCATCGCCTCGTGCACACGCCGGACCCGCCGGATCGGGTCGGGCTCGTCGGTCGGCAGCACGGCCGAGAGCATCGACACCCGGTTGGTCCAGCGCTCGGTCTCCTCGCCGGTGCGCACCGAGACGGGCACCAGCGCCACGAGCGGCTCCGCGGGCAGCGCGCCCCGCCGGTCGAGGAAGGTCCGCAGGCCGCCGGCGCAGGCGGCCATCACGACGTCGTTGACGGTCGCGCCCAGCGCCGACTTCACCTGCTTGACCACGTCGAGCGACGTCGACCGGATGGCGAGCTTGCGGTGCGGGGTGATCGGCCCGTTGAACGGCGTGCGCGGCGGCCGGACGCTGGGCAGCGGCGGGGGCTGGTCGGGCTCCTCGGGGAGGGAGCGGCCGAGGTTGAGCACCGTGCCGAGCGGCCCGCGCAGGCTCCGGCGGACGTCGTTGGCGGCCCGGACCAGCACGGGGTTGCGCGTCGCCCGGCCGACCTCGCGGGCGGTCCGGGCGGCGAGCAGCACCCCGCGCGCCGGCTTGCGGGCCAGGCCGAGCGCGCCCCGCGCGAGCATCTCCAGGTCGCCGGGTGGCCGCTCGGGCGTCCACGGGTCGGCCTCGGGCGGCACGGTGCCCTCCGGGGTGTCGTCGAGCATCAGCGTCATGAGCTCGACGCCGGAGGCCCCGTCGATGGTGGCGTGGTGGACGATCGTGAGGATCGCGAAGCGGTCGTCGGGCAGGCCCTCGATCACGTACGACAGCCACAACGGCTTGCGCCGGTCCAGCGGCCGGGAGACCAGCCGGCCGACCAGCGCCGCGAGCTGGTCGTCGGTGCCCGGCGGCGGGACGGCGGTGTGCCGGACGTGGAAGTCCAGGTCGAAGGCGGCGTCGGCCACCCAGTACGGGTGGTCCAGGCCCAGCGGCACCTCGGCCAGCCGCCGGCGCAGCGGCTCGAGCAGGGGCAGCCGCTGCTGCAGCTGCGCCCGCCACGCGTCGTAGGGCCGGTAGCCGGGGTCGTCGGGCCGGGTGTAGATCGACACGCTCGAGACGTGGCCGAACTGCGCGGACGTCTCGAGGTGCAGGAACGTCGCGTCCAGCCCCGACAACTGCTTCATGGCCCCTGCCCTCCCGAGTCGGCGGGACCCGCGACACGCATCCCAGCCGGACGGCTCCCCGTGGTGTGGGGAAGTGTGTCAGCCCTCACACTGCTCCTGCAGGCGGGTGGTTGCCCGCGCAGTACGCGACGGGGTCCGCACCGTGCCCGGTCGCCCAGGGGAGACGAGGACAGGCCATGCGTGCGACAGCGCCGTTGCACCGGACACCCGCCGGGGAGGCTCCCCCGTGGATCGGGGCGTCGCCGGTCGCCGCGCTGCTCGCCGTCCAGCGGCCGTGGCGCGAGGCGGCGGCGCTGCTGCGCTCCCCCGTGTGGCGCGGCCGCGGCGTCCCGGACGGCGGCGGCCTGCCGGTCCTGCTGGTCCCCGGCTTCCTCGCCGGCGACCCGTCTCTGTCGCTCCTGGAGAGCTGGCTGCGGGCCCGCGGTTACCGGACGTGCACCTCGCAGATCCGGGTCAACGTCGACTGCACCCGCAAGGCGGTCGAGCGCCTCGAGCGCCGCCTGCTCGAGCTCACCGACCGGGCCGGTCGACCCGCGGCGATCGTGGGCCAGAGCCGCGGCGGGCTGTTCGCCAAGCTCATGGCGGTGCGCCGGCCCGACCGGGTGAGCGGGATCGTCACCCTGGGCAGCCCGAACGTCGACCACATGGCGATCAACCCGCTGGTCGCCGCCCAGGTGCGGCTGGTCGCCGCCCTCGGCACCGCCGGGGTGCCGGGCATGTTCGTCGACGACTGCCTGCGGGGGGCGTGTGCCGACGAGCTCGCCGTGGAGCTGGAGCGGCCGTTCCCGACGCAGGTGCCCTACGTCTCGGTCTACTCGCACAGCGACTGGGTGGTCGACTGGCACGCGTGCGTCGACCCGGCCGCCGAGAACGTCCACGTCGACTCCAGCCACGTCGGCATGAGCGTCCACCCCGAGGTCTACGAACTCCTCGGTCGGCGGCTGCCCGGCCTGGCCCGACGGACGCCCTGAGCCGTCCGGCGCCGCTCAGGCGTCGGCGACGGTGGCGATCAGGTCGCCCTCCTGGAGCACCTCGCCCTCGACGACGTGCAGCTCCTGCACGACACCGGCGCGCTCGGTGAGGACCGGGATCTCCATCTTCATCGACTCGAGGACCACCAGCGTGTCCCCGGCGCCGACCTCGGCCCCGGGGGCGACGAGGACCTTCCAGACGCTGGACACCATCTCGGCGTGGATCTCCTCGACCACCACGCAGCACCCCTCTCGAGCCGGATGACCCATCCAAGCAGGCCGACCGCTGCCGGGCAGGGCACGCCGGGGAACGGCTGGGTTAGGCACCGGGCTCGGGGGCGCCGGCGGCCAGCTGCTGGAGCACCGCACACACCTCCGGGCCGTCGTGCGGGACGCCGGTCTCGGGCAGGTCGGTCAGCGCCGCCGCGGCGGCGCGGGCGGCGGTGGCGGTGTCGGGCGCGCCGGCGCTGACGGTGGCCAGCAGGGCGTCGTACCAGGGGTCGAGCCGGTCGCCGGGGTCGTAGCCGCTGACCGCGACCACCTCGGTGCGGCCGGTGGTGCCGCGCAGCCGGCCGGCGCTGGGCAGCAGACCGGTGACCCGTCCCGCCTGCCCGGGCGCCAGCGTCGAGCGCAGCTGCACCGCGACGGCGGCCCGCGGCGGGTGCTCCTCGCGGGTGCGGCGGCGGGGGCCGCGCTCGCCGGCGGCCGCGGCCAGCGCGAGGTCGACGGCGTCGACGCCGTACGCCCGCTCGAGCACCGCCATGTCGAGGGAGAAGCCGGCGGCGACCTCACCGAGCTCGCCGTCCTCGTCGACGCCGACGGTGACCAGTCCGCGCCAGCCGACCTCGGCCAGCCGCTTGGCGCCGACGGGCATCTCGCCGGGCGGCTCCGGCGTCCAGGAGACGCGGGCGATGCCGGCCGCCCGGTCGCGCGCGACCGTCGTCGGGTAGCGCAGGCCCTCGTCGGTGACCAACGCCAGCAGGCCGTGCTCGCTGGCCGGCTCGACGCCGTCGCCGCCGAGCCGCTCGAGCACCTCGGCCGGTGGCCCGACCCAGGTCAGGCCGGCCGCGGCCACCTCGGCGGCGAGCGCGGCGTTGCCCGCCAGTGCCGGGGGGACGGCGAGGACGGCACGGGCGCCGCTGCGGCGGGCGGCCTCGACGATCCGGTCGACGGCGAGGTAGGACTCCGCCGCGGGCGCCGGCCCGAGCAGGACGGCGTCGTCGGCCAGGCGGACGTGCCGCGCCGACCGCTCGGCCTCGGAGTAGACGGCGACCGCCTTGACGCCGAGCCGCGAGCAGGCGGCGATCACCGCGCACGCAGCCGGCCCCCGCCCCGCCACGAGCACGCTCTCGATCCCGTGCTGGGCCACGCTCCCGGTCCTCCCCGTCCCACCGCGCCGGGTCACCGTCGTCCCGGCCTGCCCATGGTGCCTGGCGCCTGTGACACCCGCGCCACCGGCCAGGGGGCCCTCCCCCGTCTGTGGGACCCTGGGGCGGACCGGTGGGCGTCGGACGACGCCCGGCACGCGACGACGAGGAGAGGAGGGCAGCGATGTCCAAGCGCGGACGCAAGCGTCGCTCCCGCAAGGGGAACAAGGCCAACCACGGCAAGCGCCCCAACGCCTGAACCCACGAGGCCCCGCTCCGGAGATCCGGAGCGGGGCCTCGTGTGTGGCCCTCCTGCAGGGGCCCGCCGCGAGCGTGCGAGCGGTGGGGGGCAGGAGGGTCCTTCGTCTACTCGGACCAGTCGGTGCGGACCACCTCGGTGCGCACCTGCTCGACGCTCACGTGCGTGCCGTCCTCCTCGAAGGAGACGGTGGTGAGCTGCAGCTTGATCCGGTCGCGCAGGCCCAGCGGCGGCTTGTCCCCGCCGCAGCGGCGGCGCACCAGCGCCTTGAACTCCTGCTCGATGCCGAACTGCCGCAGGCACGACGAGCAGTCCTCGAGGTGCTCGGCGATGACGGCGCGGCGGGCGTCGTCGGTCTCGTGGTCGAGGAACTCGAAGACGTGCGACAGGACGTCGTCGCACGAGGACGCGTGCTGGTGCTCAGCACTCACGACCGCCCCTCCTCACCGGCGCCGGCGCGGACGAAGCCGCGCTCCCGGGCGTAGTCGGCCAGCAGCTTCTGCAGGCCCCGCCGGCCGCGGTGCAGCCGGGACATCACCGTGCCGATGGGCGTGCCCATGATCTCGGCGATCTCCTTGTAGGCGAAGCCCTCGACGTCGGCGAGGTAGACCGCCAGGCGGAAGTCCTCGGGCAGCTGCTGCAGGGCCTCCTTGATGTCGGAGTCCGGCAGGTGGTCCAGCGCCTCGATCTCCGCCGAGCGCAGCCCGCTGGAGCTGTGCTCCTCCGCCGCGTAGAGCTGCCAGTCCTGCACCTGGTCGGTGGGGTACTGCTGCGGCTGCCGTTGCTTCTTGCGGTAGCTGTTGATGTAGGTGTTGGTCAGGATCCGGTACAGCCAGGCCTTGAGGTTGGTCCCCTCGGCGAACTGGTGGAACGCGGAGTAGGCCTTGACGAAGGTCTCCTGGACCAGGTCCTCGGCGTCGGCGGGGTTGCGGGTCATCCGCAGCGCCGCCGGGTAGAGCTGGTCGAGGAAGGGCAGCGCGTCGCGCTCGAAGCGCGCGTCGCGCTCGGCGCGGGTCTCGGCGACCTCGGTACGGCTGCCGCCCTCGCGCGCCTCGGGCACCTCCACCGGCGCCCCGACCACCGGCTCGCGCGGGGTCCCGACCGGCTCGACGGCGGGGTTCCCGCCCGGGGTCTCCTCAGGCACCGACCGTCCTCTCTGCGGCACCCGGAGGCGGGTCACCACGTCGGTCGATCCTAGTCGCGCGGCGTCGGGCCGGCCCGGGGGCCGCCGGCGCGGGGCCCGCGTGCGGGCGTTGGAGACGGTGCTGCTCACGGTCCCTGCAACGGTGCCCCCGGTCGCGGTCATTCCCCTGCCCGGAAGTCGGCGGCGCGCGCCGGGCGGGCTGGCTACGCTCCCCGGCCGTGGCGGCGACCCCCGCGGTGCGGGCCCTGGAGAAGGCCCGGGTGACGCACACCCTGCACCCCTACGACCCCGGCCACGCGAGCGACCAGGGCCACGGGGAGGCCGCGGTGGCCGCGCTCGGCGCCGATCCGCGGCGGGTGTTCAAGACGCTGGTGACCCGCGTCGACGGCACGCTCACCGTCGCCGTCGTCCCGGTGAGCGGCACCCTCGACCTCAAGGCACTGGCGGCCGCGGCCGGCGGGCGGAGGGCGGCGATGGCCGACCCCGCCGACGCCGAACGGACCACCGGCTACGTCGTCGGCGGGATCAGCCCGCTGGGCCAGCGCAGGGCACTGCCGACCGTCGTCGACGAGTCGGCGCTGGGGTTCCCCACGGTGCTGGTCAGCGCCGGCCGCCGGGGCCTGCAGGTGGAGCTGCCGCCGGCCGACCTGGTGCGGCTCACCCGCGCCCGCACCGCGCCCATCGGCCGCTAGCTGTCCGGGACGCCGTAGGGGGTGAGCAGCTGGTCGACCGGCGCGGCGTCGTCGGTGAGCACCCGCGCGTCGCCGGCGAAGGCGGCCACCTCGGCGTCGGAGGCGACCTGCCACGCCGAGTCCTGGGCGCGCAGCGCCCCGGCGAGGGCAGCCTCGTCCAGCGGCCGGTGCGAGGCGACGGCGACCAGGTTGCCGCCGTCCTCCCCCGCCAGCACCGGGGCCCGGGCCAGCAGCAGCACGTGCGGCCACACCTGCCGCATCGTGGCCAGCTCCGCGCGGACGAAGTCCAGCGGCGGGTGGTCGATGAGGTTGGCGACGTAGACGCCGTCGTCGGCGAGCGCGAGGTCGACCAGCTCCAGCGCCTCCACGGTGGTCAGCTGCCAGGGCACCGACAGCCCGCCGAAGGCGTCGCCGACGACGACGTCGCGCTCCCCGGCCGGCTCGTCGGCCAGCCCGACCCGGGCGTCACCGACCCGCACCTGCAGGTCCGCCGACGTCTCCAGGCCGAGCTGTTCCCGGTCGATCGCGACGACGCCGGGGTCGACCTCCAGCACCCGGCTGGTCGTGCCGGGCCGCACCGCGGCGAGGTAGCGCGGCACGGTCAGCCCGCCGCCGCCCAGGTGCAGCGCCGACAGCGGTTCCCCGGGCGGGGCGAGGACGTCGGTGACCGCGGCGATCGCACGGACGTACTCGAACTCCAGGTGCGCGGGGTCGGCGAGGTCGACGTAGCTGTGCCGCAGCGTGTCCAGCAGCAGCACCCGGCCGGTCTCGCGCTCGGGGTCGGCGACCACCCGCGCGCAGTGGTAGGAGGTCTCCGCCTCGCACGGCGTGGGCGCCACCGCGGCGAGCAGCGACCCGGCGACGGCGGCCAGCAGCAGCGCGGCCGGCAGCCGACCCGCCCCGCCCGGCGAGCGGCGGCGCAGCAGCAGCCACACGGCGATCCCGGCGGCGACGGTGACCAGCCCGGTGCCCACCAGGATGCCGCTGCTCGGGAACACCGCGATGAGCAGGAAGCCGGTGCCGAACGTGGCCGCGATCCCGCCGAGCGTGCCGATGCCCGACAGCTTCCCGACCACCGACCCGGTCTCGGCCAGGCTGGCCAGCTGCAGCTTGACGACCATCGGCGGCACCGCCGACAGCAGCGCGGCCGGCACCACGACCGCGACGGCGGCCAGCAGCAGCACGCTGCCGGCGTCGGCCCCGGTGAACAGCGACCCGGTGAAGCGCACCAGCGGCAGGACGGCGACGACCAGCGCACCGCCGGCCACCAGCAGCGGCGCGATGAGCTGCCGGGGGTCGCGGCGGTCGGCCGTGGCACCCCCGGCCCACGCGCCGACGGCGATCGCGGCCAGCGCGAACCCGATGATCGCGGTGTTGGTCTGCAGCGTGATGCCGACGTAGGGCGCGATGAGCCGCAGCCCGACGATCTCGAGCACCAGTACGGCACCGGAGGCGAGGAAGGTGACCCCCGCGGCCACCCACCCGGGCAGCGCGGCGCCGGCGGGGTCGGGCGGGTCGGCGGACGGATCGGCCGGATGGACGGCGGGCGCGCGCTCGCTCAGGGCAGGGCTCCTCAGAAGAGCGCCGGCTGGTCGGCCGGGGCGCTGGTGCCCTCCACCCGGGCCAGCAGCTCGGCGCCGTTGTTGCGGACGTTGTTGACGGCGGTGCCGACCGGGCGCAGCTCCAGCCCCTCCACCAGCTCCGGCGGGGTCGGCTCGGCGAGCGCCTCCACGTCGTCGCGGGCCGGGTCGAGCCAGTCGGCCCACCGCTCGCGCGGCAGCACCAGCGGCATCCGGTCGTGGATCTCGGTGAGCGCGCCGACGGCGGGCGCGGTGACGACGGTGCACGTGTAGAGCCGGTCCTCGCCCTTGCCCCAGACCTCGTAGAGCCCGGCCATGGCCAGCACCGACCCGTCGGCGGGGGTGATGAAGAAGGGCTGTTTGCCGGGCGAGTCGAGCCGCTTCTGCCACTCGTACCAGCCGTCGGCCGGCACCAGGCAGCGCCGGGAGCGGGCGGCCGAGCGGAACGCCGGCTTCTCGGTCAACGACTCGACCCGGGCGTTGAGCAGCCGGTTGCCCACCGAGACGTCCTTGGCCCAGGAGGGCACCAGGCCCCAGCGGACCGCGCGCAGCTCCCGGTGCGCCTCGCCGGTGGGGCTGCCCTCCGGGTCGCGCTCACGCTTGGTGCGGACCACGTAGACGTCCTTGGTCGGCGCGACGTTGAAGTCCGCCCGGAGCGGCTCCTGGCCCTCGGCGGGGACCGCCTCGAACTCGACCACGAGGTCCTCGGGACGGCGGCTGGCGGCGTAGCGACCACACACGGCTGGTCCTCCCGGCTGCTGTCGGGCCCGGACGGCGGGCCCGTCCCCGCCGACTCTAGGTGGGGGTGCCGACGGTGCGACCGCCCCGGGCGGCCGCGGGGAGGCCGGGTGGAGCCCGCGACGGCGAGAGACGAGGATCACGTGCGTGACCGCGACCCAGAACCCACCGCACGACCAGCCGAAGACCGCGAGCGAGTCCGCCGAGCGCCGGTACGCGACGGTCAACCCGTTCACCGGCGAGACGGAGAAGGAGTTCGACTTCACGCCCACCGAGGCCATCGACGGCATCATCGCGACGGCGCACGCCGCCTACCAGGAGTGGCGGGAGCGCCCGGTCGAGGAGCGCGCGGCCGTCGTCCGCCGGGCCGCCGAGCTCATGGACGAGCGCCGCGAGGACCTCGCGCAGCTCATCACCACCGAGATGGGCAAGCGGCACGACGAGGCCACCGGCGAGCTCCACCTCTGCTCGATGATCCTCAAGTACTACGCCGACAACGGCCCCTCGTTCCTCGAGCCCACGCCGATCCAGCCGCTCATGGGCAAGGGCGAGGCGGTCATCGAGACCCGGCCGGTCGGCGTCCTGCTCGCCATCGAGCCGTGGAACTACCCCTTCTACCAGGTGGTCCGCGTGGCCGGCCCGAACCTGGTGCTGGGCAACACCGTCATCCTCAAGCACGCCGAGATCACCCCGCAGTGCGCGGTGGCCATCGAGCAGCTGCTCACCGACGCCGGCGCCCCCGAGGGCGTCTTCACCAACACGTTCCTGCGCATCGCCGACGTCGAGCAGGTCATCGCCGACCCGCGGATCCAGGGCGTCACGCTGACCGGCAGCGAGCGGGCCGGCAGCGCCGTCGGCGCCCTGGCCGGCAAGCACCTGAAGAAGTCGGTGCTCGAGCTCGGCGGCAGCGACCCGTTCATCGTGCTCGACGCCGAGGACATGGCCGCCACCGTCAAGGCCGCGACGATGGGCCGGATGCAGAACACCGGCCAGGCCTGCACCGCCTCCAAGCGGCTGATCGTCACCGAGGAGCACTACGAGCCCTTCGTCGAGGGGCTCCGGCAGGCGTTCTCCACCTTCTCCCCCGGCGACCCGGCCGACCGGTCCACGTCGCTGGCCCCGCTGTCGAGCGAGCGGGCGGCCAAGGACCTGCACGCGCAGATCCAGGACGCCATCGACAAGGGCGCCACCGTCGTCGCCGGCGGCGGGCGGCCCGACCACGCCGGTGCGTTCGTCGAGGCGACGATCCTCACCGACGTCACCCCGGAGATGCGCGCCTACCGCGAGGAGCTGTTCGGCCCGGCGGCCGTCGTCTACAAGGTCAAGGACGCCGACGAGGCGGTCGCGCTGGCCAACGACACCGACTTCGGCCTGGGCGCCACCGTGATGAGCAGCGACCTCGACCGCGCCCGGGCGGTGGCCGACCGGCTCGAGGCGGGCATGGTGTGGATCAACCAGCCCACCGGGTCCTCCCCCGAGCTGCCCTTCGGCGGGATCAAGCGGTCCGGCTACGGCCGCGAGCTCTCCGAGCTGGCCGTGTTCGAGTTCGCCAACCGGCGGCTGGTCCGCACGGTCCCGGTGAAGAAGTCCGACCGGCCGGTCGGCGGCTGAGCGTGAGCGGCGTCGTCCGGACCGGGCAGGATGGTGCCCCGTGAGCCAGGTCTGGACGACGCCGCACCGCGGCACCCCCGTCGACGCCGTCGTCCCGCTGCCGGGCTCCAAGTCGATCACCGCGCGGGCACTGGTGCTGGCCGCGCTCGCCGACGGGCCCAGCCGGGTCGTCCGGCCGCTGCGGGCCCGCGACACCGACCTGATGGCCGCCGGGCTGCGCGCCCTCGGCGTGCGGGTCGACGAGGACGGCGGCCGCCCCGACCCGGACTGGCTGGTCACCCCGGCGCAGCTGCGCGGCCCCGCGGAGGTCGACGCCGGGCTGGCCGGCACCGTGCTGCGGTTCCTCCCGCCGGTGGCCGCGCTGGCCACCGGGCCGGTCCGGCTCGACGGCGACCCGCGGCTGCGCGAGCGTCCCAACGCCGGGCTGATCGCCGGACTGCGCGCCCTCGGGGTGCGGGTCGACGACGGCGGCCGCGGCCGGGCGCCGTTCACCGTGCACGGCACCGGGGCGGTGCGCGGCGGCGGCGTGACCGTCGACGCGGGCGAGTCCTCGCAGATCGTCTCGGGCCTGCTGCTGGCCGCGCCCCGGTTCACCGACGGGCTCGACCTCGCGCTGGCCGGCGGGGTGCCGTCGATGCCGCACGTGGAGATGACCGTCGTCGCGCTGCGCGAGCACGGCGTCGACGTCGTCGCCACCGACCGCGGGTGGCGGGTGGCCCCCGGGCCCATCGCGGCGCGCGACCGCGTGGTCGAGCCCGACCTGTCCAACGCCGCGCCGTTCCTCGCCGCCGCGCTGGTCACCGGCGGGCGGGTGACCGTGCCCGGCTGGCCGGCCGTCACCACCCAGCCCGGGGCGCAGCTGGACCGGCTGCTGGGCGCGATGGGCGCCGAGGTCGAGCGCACCCCCGAGGGGCTGCGCGTCACGGGCACCGGCCGGATCACGCCGCTGGTGGCCGACCTCGGCGACGTCGGCGAGCTGACCCCGGTGCTCGCGGCGCTGTGCGCGCTGGCCGACGGGCCCTCGCGGCTGACCGGCATCGGGCACCTGCGCGGTCACGAGACCGACCGCATCCAGGCCCTCGACGAGGTGCTCACCGCCGTCGGCGCGCGGGTCGAGCAGCTGCCCGACGGCCTCGAGATCGCGCCGGACGCGCTCCGGCCGGCGCTGGTCGACTCCTACGCCGACCACCGCATGGTGCACGCCGCCGCGGTCCTCGGCCTGGCCGTCGACGGGGTGCGGGTGTCCGGGCCCGGGGCGGTCACCAAGACGCTGCCGGACTTCCGCGAGCGCTGGGCCGGGATGCTCGGCACCGACGTGCCCGGGGCGACGGCGGGGGCGGGCTCCTGAGCCGCCGGCACGACAGCCGGTCGGACGAGGACGACGTCCGGGTCCGGCCCAACCGGCGCGGCTCCCGCCCGCGCACCCGCACCCGCCCGGCCCACACCGACGCCGTCCCCGGGCTGGTGATCGCGGTCGACCGCGGGCGGATGACCGTGCGGGTCGAGGGTCCCGGCGGCGGTCCGGTCGAGGTGACCGCGATGCGCGCCCGCGAGCTCGGCCGGCACGGCGTCGTCGTCGGTGACCGGGTGCGGCTGGTCGGCGACACCACCGGCCGGCCCGACACCCTCGCCCGCATCGTGGTCATCGAGGAGCGGACGACGTCGCTGCGGCGCACGGCCGACGACACCGACCCCACCGAGCGGGTGGTCGTGGCCAACGCCGAGCAACTGGTCGTCGTCACCTCGGTGACCGACCCCGAGCCGGCGCTGGGCTTCCTCGACCGCTGCCTGGTCGCCGCCTACGCCGGTGGCCTGGAGCCGCTGTTCTGCCTCACCAAGACCGATCTGGCCAGCCCCCAGCCGCTGCTCGACCGATACGCCGGGCTGGGCGTCGACGCGGTGCCGATGTCGCGCGAGACGCCGCTGGAGCCGCTGCTGGCGCGGATCGGCGGGCGCACCAGCGTGTTCGTGGGCCAGTCCGGCGTGGGCAAGTCCACCCTGGTCAACCGGCTGGTGCCCGACGCCGACCGGGCCACCGGCGACGTCAGCAAGGTCGGCAAGGGCCGGCACACCTCGTCGTCGGCGGTGCTGTTCGACCTGCCCGGCGGCGGCACGGTGATCGACACCCCCGGTATCCGCTCGTTCGGCCTCGCGCACGTCACCGCCGACGACGTCGTCGCCGCCTTCGACGACCTGGCGCAGGCCGCCGTCGACTGCCCGCCCGGGTGCGGGCACTCCGCCGACGACCCCGACTGCGCGCTCGACGCGTGGGCCGCGGCCGGCCCGCCGGGCCGGGCCGAGCGGCTGGCCAGCGTCCGGCGGCTGCTCGACGCCGTCGGCCAGCTCGGCCCCGGCTACTGAGGGAGGTCGCCATGGAACAGCAGGTCCACTTCGTCACCCTCGCCACCGCGGACCTCGACGCCGCCCGGCGCTTCTACGTCGAGGGGCTCGGCTGGACGCCGCTGCTCGACGTGCCGGACGAGATCGTCTTCTTCCAGGTCGCGCCCGGCACGGTGCTCGGCTTCTTCGAGACGGCGCGCTTCGCGCAGGACCTGGGCACCGGCCCGGCGCGGCCGGAAATGTCGGGCGTGACGCTGGCGCACAACGTGGCCGACCGGGCCGCCGTCGCGACGCTGTGCGACCGGATGGCGGCGGCCGGGGGCACGGTGCTCACCGCGCCCGAGGAGGGCGCCTTCGGCGGCGTGTTCCACGCCCTGGTGCGTGACCCGAACGGCGTCGTCTGGGAGGTCGCGCACAACCCCGGCTGGTCGGTCGACCCCGACGGGACGGTGCGGCTGGGCTAGACCGCACCCTGGCGCCGCGCCCGGTGGAACAGGGCGTCGGACATCGGCTCGTCGACCGCCTCGATGCGCAGGTCGTGCGTCTCGCCGGCGTAGGTGCCGTCGAGGGGCTCGGCCCAGACGCAGACGCCGGTCGCCACGTCGAGCCGGACCAGGTGCGCGGTCGGGTACTCGACGTCCTCGGGGACGCTCCCCCACTCGAGCTCGTCGACGCGGCGGCTGCGCAGCAGCGGGCAGCAGCCGCAGCGGGGCTCGTACCGCTCGGTCGGCACGACCAGCGCCTCCCACGCCGGCCGGCCGGCGTGCTCGACCTCGCGCAGGCCGCCGATCTCCAGCGGGGACCCGGCGGGCAGCCCGGTCTCCGGGTCCAGGCCGTCGCCGAGCTCCCGCGGCCGCAGCTCGGCCACCCAGCGGTAGTCCTGCCACATCGGGTCGTGGTCGGCGCCGACCTCCCGGAGGACGTGGACCCGGCCGGCGGCGTCCTCGACGCGCAGCAGGTCGGGGCGGCGCAGCCAGGCGCGCACCGG
Source organism: Geodermatophilus sp. SYSU D00710 (assembly GCF_054050195.1). NCBI lineage: Bacteria > Bacillati > Actinomycetota > Actinomycetes > Geodermatophilales > Geodermatophilaceae > Geodermatophilus > Geodermatophilus sp. SYSU D00710. The sequence goes on along the minus strand of NZ_JBJGYX010000038.1, from coordinate 16,387 downwards.
CTCGGACCAGGCCCACGCCCTGCGGCGCCGCTCGGTGAAGCGCAGCGTCGTCCAGCGCTCCGGCGAGGAGCGGGCGAGCGCGCGGAAGGCGTCGGCGTCGGGCACGCCGGCAGTGTGGACCGCGGCCGGGTACCTGTCTGCCGGGTAGTCGTGCTCTGCACACAGGTGTGTGCAGAGCACGAGGGTCAGCGGGAGACGGTGGAGGCGTGCCCGTTCTCGGCCGCCCGGGCCGCGATCCGCTCGCGCTGCGGGACCACGGTGTACTTCGGGTCCTTCGCGCTGGCCATGCCGGCCTCGAAGACGCCGAAGCGGGTGAGCAGCGACCCGGCCGCCAGCAGCAGCCCGGAGACGACCGCGCCGGGCCGTGAGCGCCCGGCGACGACGGTCAGCCCCGCCCCAGCGGCCGTGCACGCCTTGGCCGCCCGCAGCAGCGTCCCGGCCCGCCCGGTGTGGAAGGGCTCGCTGACGACGCCGTGGCCGTTCTCCACCCGGTGCACCACCGCGAGCTCGATCGCCGCCCCGGTCACCGCCATCTTCCGCGAGGGGCCGGCCTCGGCCACGGGGGTGAACACCATGGTGACGCCGCCGCCCGCGGCCATCGCCGACCCGCCGAACACGAACGGCAGCTCCCGGTGCGGTGCGTGCCACGACGGCACCGCGGTGTTGGCCAGCAGCACCCCGGTGTAGGTGGCCAGCGGCCCGCCGAAGAGCGCGGCCACCGCCCCGCCGAACCGCTTGAGCCGGGGGAACCAGCCGAGCAGCTCCACCGCGGCCGTGGCCCCGGCCGCCGCGCTGAACGGCGCCAGGATGTAGGAGCCGATCGACAGCGGCGAGGTCGGCTTGATGACCCGCAGCATGTGCAGGAACCGCTCCGGCCGCCCGAGGTCGTGGATGAGGAAGACCACCGACAGGATCGACCCGCCGCCGGCGGTCAGCCGGGAGACCCGGGTCAGCGCCGGCCGGCCGCTCAGGTCGGCGAGCGCGCCGAGGATGGCCGACGAGCCCGCGGCGCCCCCGAGGAAGAGGTACAGCGGCACGTCGGGGCTCTTCCACACCGGCGGCTTGATGATCGGCCGGCCGTAGTAGGAGGTGAACTCGGCCTCTTCCACCATCGGGACCTCGCCGCCGCGGCCCCGCCGGCCGCCCCGGCGCCCCTTCCGGCGCGGTCCGGTCCCGTTGGCCCGGACGCCGTCGCCGGCGACGTCGGTCCCGCCGGCCCGCCGCCAGCCCTCACCCGGCGTCGTGATGCCCCCGGTCACGCCGGTCACCGCCGCCGCGAGCCGAGGACGGCCGACAGCGCGACCCCGACCATCATCGCCGCGGCCGCGGCCGCCGACCGCCACATCGCGGGCAGGTCGCGGGTGGTCACGACCGGGTCCGGCGGCAGGCCGTAGACCTCGGGCTCGTCGAGGAGGAGGAAGAACGCGCCGTTGCCGCCGACGCCGTCGTCCTCGTCCCGCCCGTAGAGCCGGGCGGACTGCACGCCCTGCCGCTTGAGGGTCTCCAGCCGCGCGTCGGCGCGGGCCTGCAGCTCGTCGAGGTTGCCGAACTGGATCGACTGCGTCGGGCAGGCGGTCGCGCAGGCCGGCTGCAGCCCGTCGGTCAGCCGGTCGTAGCACATCGTGCACTTGAAGACCCGGCCGTCGCCCTTGCGCTGGTTGATCACCCCGTACGGGCAGGAGGGCACGCAGTAGCCGCAGCCGTTGCAGATGTCGCCCTGCACGACGACGGTGCCGAACTCGGTGCGGAACAGCGCACCGGTCGGGCAGACGTCGAGGCAGCCGGCGTGCGTGCAGTGCTTGCAGACGTCGGACGCCATCAGCCAGCGGACCTCGCGGTCGCCGGACTGCGAGGTCTGCGGGTCGTACTCGCTCAGGGCCTCGGCGTTGAGCACGCTGGTCTGGGCGGTGACCACGCTGTCGCCGGGCTCGGCCTCGTCGGGGGCGTCGACGATCCCGTCGCGGCGGCCGGCCGCGGCGGCCGGGGGCGGCCCGACGGTCGGCATCGGCAGGTCGACGGTGCGCACCTGCTCGATGAAGGCCACGTGCCGCCAGGTGTTGGCGCCGAGCTGGCCGGTGTTGTCGTAGGACATGCCGGACAGGCCGAGGGTGTCCCGGGTGCCGTAGGAGTCGTCCATCGGCAGCGCGTTCCACTCCTTGCACGCCACCTCGCAGGCCTTGCAGCCGATGCACACCGAGGTGTCGGTGAAGAAGCCGACCCGCGCCGGGTGGTCGGTGTCGTACCCGGCCTCCCCTTGGACGTCGGGCAGCGGCCCGAACAGCCGGTTCTGCGGGTCCCGGCCCGTGAAGGCCGGGCTCGCCGAGCTCACCGATGTCATCTGGTCCCCTCCACGGCCACGCGGCCGCCGACCGGCATCCGGCCCGAGGCGATGCCCGCCCGGCTCCGGTACTCCTCGAGGAGCTCGGTGAGCTCCGGTCCCCGTGGCCGCCGACCGGGACGGATGTCCACCGTCGAGGCCTTGCTCTCCTGGATGTGGGTGTTGGGGTCCATCACCACCGGCAGCAGGTCGTTGGCCGAGTCGCCGGTGGAGATGCCGACCTCGCCCCAGTGGTAGGGGGCGCCGATCTGGTGCACCACCTTGCCGCCGCGGGTGCGCAGCGGCCGGATCCGCTCGGTGACCAGCACCCGCGCCTCGATGGCCGCCCGCGGGCTGATGACCGTGGCCCACCCACCGTTCTCCAGGCCCCGCTCGGCGGCCAGCTCCGGCGACACCTCCACGAAGAACTCCGGCTGCAGCTCCGACAGGTAGGGCAGCGTGCGGCTCATCGCGCCGGCGGTGTGGTGCTCGGTGAGCCGGTAGGTGGTCACCGAGTACGGGAAGACGTCGCCCGTCGAGGGTGCCTCCCGGTTGTACGGCGCCTGGATGTGCTCCGTCGTCGGGTTGCCCTGCACCGGGTACAGGGCGTTGTCCACCGGGGACTCCGCCGGCTCGTAGTGCGTCGGCAGCGGCCCGTCAACGACGCCCTTCGGCGCGAACAGCCACGCCTTGCCGTCGCTCTGCATGACGAACGGGTCCTGGCCCGACAGTGCCGCCTGCGCCTTGGCCCCCGGCGGGGGCACGTAGTCCGGCGGCTTGGTGGCCTCGAAGTCGACGGCGTCGCCGGTGCTCGTCCAGCGGCCGGCCTCGGCGTCCCACCACACGTACTTCTTGCGCTCGCTCCACGGCCTGCCGTCGGGGTCGGCGGAGGCGCGGTTGTAGAGGACGCGGCGGTTGTAGGGCCAGGACCAGCCCCACTCCGAGGCCACCTGGCCCTGCTCGCGGCCAGGCCGCTTGCGCGCCGCCTGGTTGACCTCGTCGGCGTAGACGCCGGAGTAGATCCAGCAGCCCGACGTCGTCGACCCGTCGTCCTTCAGCTCCAGGTAGCCCGACAGCGCCCGGCCGTCGGGGCCCACGCCGTTGATCTCGCGCAGCACGGCGTCGGCGCTGGGGTCCTGGGTCTCCCCGTGCAGCGGGTAGTCCCAGGTCAGGTCCAGCAGCGGCCGGTCGCGCGGGTCGGTGGAGTCCTTCAGCCGCTCCCGCAGGATCCGGCCGAGGTGGTAGTAGAACCACAGGTCGCTGCGGCAGTCACCCGGCGGCTCGATCGCCTTGAACCGCCACTGCAGCATCCGCTGGGTCTGGGTGAAGGTGCCGTCCTTCTCCACGTGCGAGGCCGCGGGCATGAAGAAGACCTCGGTCGGGATCTGCTCGGTGACCAGCTCGCCGGTCTCGATCTCCGGCGCGGTCTGCCAGAAGCTCGCCGACTCGATCATCTGCAGGTCGCGGACGACCAGCCACTCGAGGTTGGCCAGCCCGAACCGCTGCATGCGGCCGTTGGCGTGCCCCACGGTGGGGTTCTCCCCGGCGAGGAAGTAGCCGGCGACCTTGCCCTCGACCATGTCGGCCACGGTCCGGTAGCTGCTGTGGTCGCCGGTGATCTTGGGGACGTGGTCGAAGCAGAAGTCGTTCTCCGGCTGCGCCGCGTCGCCCCACCAGGCCTTGAGCAGGCTGACCGTGTAGGCGCGCTTGTTGCCCCAGAAGCCGCCGGTGCCGGCCGCGTCGGCGCAGTAGTCGTCGAGCGACTGGTGCTGGACGGCGTGCGGCATCGGCAGGTAGCCGGGCAGCAGGTTGTACAGCGTCGGGATGTCGGTGGAGCCCTGGATGCTCGCGTGCCCGCGCAGCGCCAGGATCCCGCCGCCCGGGCGCCCCATGTTGCCCAGCAGCGCCTGCAGGATCGACGCCGTCCGGATGTACTGCGCGCCCACCGTGTGCTGGGTCCAGCCCACGGAGTAGACGAAGGCCGTCGTCCGCTCCCGGCCGCTGTTGGCGGTGATCCACTCGGCGACCTTCAGGAAGGCCTCCGGCTCGACGCCGCAGACCTCGGCGACCATCTCCGGCGTGTACCGGGCGAAGTGCCGCTTGAGGACCTGGAAGACGCAGCGCGGGTGCTGCAGGGTCTCGTCCCGCTTGGCCCGGCCGCGCAGCGGCGGGCCGCCGGACCCGGCGGCCTGGGCCTGGTCGGCCTCCTTGACCGACTCCTGCTGGGACAGCCGCTCCTGCTCGGCCGCGCCGGCGGGGTCGTCCTCGGCGACGCCGTCGCCGGGGGACTCCTCGTACTCGTACTGCCAGCTCGCCTGGTCGTACTGCTTCGCGTCGGGGTCCCACCCGGAGAACAGGCCGTCGAGGTCCTCGGTGTCCTGGAAGTCCTCGCGGATGATCGACGCCGCGTTGGTGTAGGCGACGACGTAGTCGCGGAAGAACAGGTCGTTGCTCAGCACGTGGTTGACCAGCGCGCCGAGGAAGACGATGTCGCTGCCGGCGCGCAGCGGCACGTGCAGGTCCGCGATCGCGCTGGTGCGGGTGAAGCGCGGGTCGACGTGGATGACCTTCGCGCCGCGGGCCTTGGCCTCGGTCACCCACTGGAAGGCGACCGGGTGGCACTCGGCCATGTTGGAACCCTCGATGACGATGCAGTCGGAGTTCACCAGGTCCTGCTGGGGGTTCGTGGCACCGCCACGACCGAACGAGGCACCCAGACCGGGCACCGTGGCGGAGTGCTATATGCGGGCCTGGTTCTCGATCTGGATCGCGCCCAGGGCGCTGTAGAGCTTCTTCATGAGGTAGTTCTCCTCGTTGTCGAGGGCTGCCCCTCCGAGGCTCGCTATCCCCATGGTGCGGTTGACCCGCCGGCCGTCGCACTCGTCCTGCCAGTACTCCCGGCGGGCGTCGAGGACGCGGTCGGCGATCATCTCCATCGCCGTGTCGAGGTCGAGGTCCTCCCACTCCGTCCCGTACGGACGGCGGTAGCGGACCTTCGTGACCCGGGTCGGGCTGGTGACCAGCGACTTGCTCGCGCTGCCCTTCGGGCACAGCCGGCCGCGGTTGACCGGCGAGTCGGGGTCGCCCTCGATCTGGACGACCTGCTCGTCCTTGACGTACACCCGCTGCGCGCAGCCCACCGAGCAGTACGGGCAGACGCTCTGGACGACGCGGTCGGCGGTGGCCGTGCGGCTCACCACGCTCTCCGTCGCCCTGCTCCGCGCGGACAGGCCGCGGCCGAGCGGATCGGGGCCGGTCAGCTGCCGGAACACCGGCCAGGCGTCGAGCCAGGTCTTCACGTCGTCGACTGTGCCACCACGCGCCGGATCCGGCGCGTTCTACGGACCGGCCGGTGCCGGACGGGATCGTCCGGCACCACTCCCGCGGCCCCTCACCCGCCGGCGAGGTGCTCGCGGGCCAGCCGGCGCGGCGCCTTGGCCAGCCACGCCTCGGTGACCAGCTCGGCGAGCTCGCCGACGTCGATGGCGTCGAGCCGGACGAGGACCGCCGCGTAGCCGTCGAAGTGCGGCGTCGTCAGGTAGACGGCGGGGTCGTCGGCGACCAGCGCCTGCTTGACGCCCTCGTCGGCGACCGCGGCGCCGAGCACCGGGCCCGCGGGTGCGGCGTCGCCGAGGTGCTCGAGGTCGGCGCGGCGCAGCGGCCGCTCCCACACGAACGTCCGGTCGCGGACCTTCCAGGCCGGCGAGCCCCACGCGGTGCCCTCGGAGGTGCCGGGCAGCGCGAGGGCCAGGCGCCGCACGTCCGCCCAGGTGGCCACGGGCGGCAGGCTAGCGGCGGGGCGACCAGGTGTCAGGGGGCGGCGGAGGTGCGCGCCGGCCGGCCCTCCCGCGGGGGCAGGGCCATCCCGCAGGCGGCCAGCCGCTCGCGGAGCCGGGCGGCCTCCTGGCGGCGCTGCTCGGCGCGGCGCCGCAGCACGGCCACCTGCCGGGGGTCGGTGGCCCGCTGGGCGCGCAGCTCCAGGACCGCGGCGGTCTCCAGGTGCAGCGCCATGCGGCGCAGCTCGCCGGACGTGTCCGCCGTCGTCGTCGGTACCCCAGGGCCGTGCCCCGATGAGGTCATGGCGATCATGGTGGAACGCATCCGTCCCGGCCGCACCCGGAACGGCGCGCCGCGATCGGGACCGTCCGGTTCCGGCGGGGTGAAAACGCTGCGGTTCCGTCGCCGCCTGGGTCGATACTGGCCCCGTGGGCGACCCGGTGCTGCACTACCTCGGTCACTCGACGGTCCGCGTGGACCTGGCCGGCAGCACGGTGCTCACCGATCCGCTGCTCACCCGCGCCGTCGGCCCGCTGCGGCGGGTGGCCGCACCGCCGCCCGGGTCGGCCTGGTCCGGGGTGGACCTCGTGCTGGTCAGCCACCTGCACGCCGACCACCTGCACCTGCCGTCGCTGCGGCTGCTCGGCGAGGGGGTCCGCGTCGTGGTGCCGCGGGGCGCCGGCGCGTGGCTGCGGTCGCGGGGCCCGCGGTGGGTCGACGAGCTGGCCCCCGGCGAGTCCCTGACCCACGACGGGCTGCGGGTCACCGCCGTCCCCGCGCGGCACAGCGGCCACCGGTGGGGCCCGCGGCTGACGCACGGGCCCGACACGCGGGCGGTCGGTCACCTCGTCGAGGGCGACGGGCAGACCGTCTACGCCCTCGGCGACACCGACCTGTTCCCGGGCATGGCGGACGTCGGCGGGCGCGGCGTCGACGTCGCGCTGGTGCCGGTGTGGGGCTGGGGCCCGACCCTCGGCCCCGGCCACCTCGATCCGCACCGGGCCGCCGAGGCGGTGGCCCGGGTACGCCCGCGGGTCGCCGTCCCCGTGCACTGGGGCACCCTGGCCGTCCCCGGCGCGACGACGCTGCCCGGGTTGTCCCGCCGCTACCGGCGGCTGCTGGTCGAGCCGCCGCGCCGGTTCGCCGCCGCGGTCGCCGCCCGTGGCCTGGACACCACGGTCGCGCTCACCGAACCGGGGCACCCGGTCGTCCTGCCCACCGCCGCGGAGACGCCGTGAGCGCCGCCGGGACGGTCGCGGCGAGCTGGACCGACGGCTCGTCCCTGGGCTACCCCGTCGTCTTCGGCGGCGTCCTGCTCGGCTCGGTCGTGCCGGTCGTCCCCACCGGGGCCGTCGTCGGCGCCGCGGCCGCGCTGGCCGTCAGCACCGGGCAGCTGGACATCGCGCTGGTGCTCCTGCTGGCCACGCTCGGCGCCTGGACCGGCGACGTCGCCACCTTCGCGGTCTGCCGCTGGGGCGGGCCGGCCGCGGTGCGGTGGGTGGCGCGCGGCCAGCACGCCGACCGCATCGAGGAGGTGCGCGGGCAGTTCCGCCGGCACGGCTGGCAGATCATCGTCGTCGGGCGGCTGCTGCCGGCCGGGCGCATCCCGGTCCTGCTCGCCGCCGGGGCGCTGATGTACCCGTGGCGGCGACTGCTGCCGGCGTCGCTGCTGGCCGCGACGCTGTGGGCGGTCGCCTACGCGCTCATCGGCGTGGCCAGCGGCGGTGTCTTCGACAACCCGCTGCTCGCCACGCTGGTGGCCACGCTGCTCGTGCTGCTGGTGGGCGCCGTGCTCAACGTCGCCCAGTCGCGCCGGCGCAGGAACACGGCCGACGGGCCCGGCGCCCCGGCCGGCGACGGTCCCGCCGGGGACGAGGCCCCCGCCTCCGCCACCCCCTGCGGCCCCGCACCGTGAGCCGCGCGGCCGCCCGCGGCCCGGGCGCCGGCGGACGTGTGCTCGGCCGCGGCCGGGCGCCGGCCCGCGTGCTGCTGACCTGGCTGCTCACCACCCTCGCCCTCGTCGCCCTCGACCGCTGGCTCGAGGGCTTCGAGATGGGCAGCTGGTGGCAGCCGCCGCTGGCCGCGCTGCTGCTCGGCGTGCTCGCCGGGGTGGTCTGGCCGCTGGTCATGCGGGTGGCGCTGCCGCTGGCGCTGTTCACCCTGGGCCTGGGCAGCTTCCTGCTGCTGGGCGCGGCGGTGCTGGCGGTCTCCTTCGCCATCCCCGGGGTCCGGGTGGCCGACCTGCGCACCGCCGTGCTCGTCGTCGTGGCGATGGCCGCGGTGACGGCGGTGGTCAACAGCGCGCTGGCGATCGACGAGGACGAGCTCTTCTTCCGCCGCGCCCGCCGCCGAGCCGCCGGGGCCGGGGCCGCCGCCCCGCTCCCGCCCGGTGTGCTGTTCCTGCAGATCGACGGCCTGGGCGTCGACACCGTCCGCCGCGCCGTCCGCGACGGGTCGATGCCCACCCTGGCCGCCTGGCTGCGCTCGGGCAGCCACGCCCTGACCGGCTGGCACACCGACTGGAGCTCGCAGACCGGCGCCGCGGTCTGCGGCATCCTGCACGGCTCCAACCACGACATCGTCGGCTTCCGGTACTACGAGAAGGACCGCGACCACGTCGTCCAGGTGTCGCACCCCGCCGACGCCGCCGAGGTGGAGCGGCAGCACTCCGACGGGCGCGGGCTGCTGGCCGGCGGCGGCGCCAGCCGCGGCAACCTGTTCAGCGGCGACGCGCCGTACGTGAGCCTGACCATGAGCTCGCTGCCGCTGGTCACCACACGGCGGGCCGGACGGCGCCGGGAGCGGGTGGGCGCGGGCTACTACGCCTACTTCGCCAACCCGGTCAACGCCGTCCGCACGCTGGGCGTCTCGCTCGTCGACGTCTACCGGGAGCTCGCCGCCGCGGCCCGGCAGCGGCGCGCCGACGTCCGCCCGCGGGTCAGCCGGGGAGGCGTCTACCCCCTGGCCCGGCCGGGCACGACGGTCATCGCCCGCGACATCGTGGTGGCGGCGATCCTGGAGGACGTGCTGGCCGGGCGGCCGGTGGTCTACGCCGACTTCCTGGGCTACGACGAGGTCGCCCACCACAGCGGCGTCGAGCGCTTCGACACCCTGGAGGTGCTGCGCAGCATCGACCAGCAGATCGGCCGGCTGGCCCGCGCCGGCCAGCTCGCGCCCCGCGACTACCACCTGGTGCTGCTGTCCGACCACGGCCAGACCCAGGGCGAGGCCTTCGCGCAGCGGTTCGGGGAGACCATCGAGGCGTTCGTCGGCCGGCACTGCGGCGGGTCCCCCGCGCCCGGGCACCGCGGGACCGAGCCGCGGGACAGCCGCCGCGCCGCCGAGGGCTGGCAGGTCGCCTCCGCGCTCGCCGAGGCGGCGTCGGGACCGGGGTTCATCGCCCGGCGGCTGCGCGACCGGGTGGAGAGCGCCGGGGCCACCGAGCACCGGCACCGGACGCCGTCGGGCCGGCCGGGGCAGGTCGCGCGGGTGGCGCCGGGCGTGGTGGTCGTCGTCTCCGGCCACACCGCGGGGATCTCCTTCCCCGACCTGCCCGGCCGGGTGCCACTGGAGGAGATCGAGCGGCACTGGCCGGACCTGCTGCCCGCGCTCGTCGACCACGCCGGCGTCGGGTTCCTGCTCGTGCACTCCACCGAGCACGGGCCGGTCGTGCTCGGCCGCGACGGCCTGCACCGGCTCGACACCGGCGTGGTGATCGGCGAGGACCCCCTGCCGCCCTACGGCGGGCACGCGCCGGCGCTGGTGACGCGGGTCTCGGGGTTCCCGCACTGCCCCGACGTGGTGGTCAACAGCCGCTACGACCCCGACACCGACGAGGCCTCGCCGTTCGAGCCGCACGTGGGCTCGCACGGGGGGCTCGGCGGCCCGCAGCAGCACGGGTTCCTCGCCCACCCGCGGCGGCTGTCGGCCCCCGGCGAGATCGTCGGCGCCGAGCACCTGCACCGCGTGCTGCGCGGCTGGCTCACCGAGCTGGGCCACCCCGAGCCCGACGGCGCCGGCGCGCCCGTCGGCCCGCTGAGCCCCACGGCGCTGCGCGAGGGCGACCGCAGCCGCACCTGAGCCACCGGCCGCCGAACGCCGGGCGACGGGTGCGTGAACACGCGCGCCCCCCGTGGCGACCGCGCCGGGCGCTCCACGACAGTGGGCCGATGCGACCCGACGCCCGTGCCTGGTTCTCCGGCCGCACCTCCACCGTCCGCTCCCTCACCGACGTCGACGCCGGTGCGCTCCTGCTGGCCAAGCGCCGCGGCGGGCACCGGGTCAGCGTGGTGCTGCCCGCACGCGACGAGGAGGCGACCGTCGGCGGGCTGGTCACCGACCTGGTCGACCGCTGGGTGCGGGCGCTGCCCCTGGTCGACGAGGTGCTCGTCGTCGACTCCGACTCCACCGACCGCACGGCGCAGGTGGCCCGCGCCGCCGGCGCCGAGGTCGTGGCCGCCGCCGACGTCCTGCCCGCCCACGGCGCCCGGCCGGGCAAGGGCGAGGCGCTGTGGAAGTCACTGGCGGCCACCAGCGGCGACCTGCTCGTCTTCCTCGACGCCGACCTGCTCGGCGACGTGTCGCACTACGTGCCCGGGCTGCTGGCCCCCCTGCTCACCGATCCGCAGGTCGGCTACGTCAAGGGCTGCTACACGCGGCCGCTGGAGCTCGACGGCCGCTCGACACCGGCCGGCGGGGGCCGTGTCACCGAACTCACCGCCCGGCCGCTGCTCAACGCGCTGTGGCCGGAGCTGGCCGGCGTGGTGCAGCCGCTGGGCGGGGAGTACGCCGGCCGCCGCGAGCTGCTCGAGCAGGTGCCCTTCGTCTCCGGCTACGGCGTGGAGGTCGGCCTGCTGGTCGACCTGCTCGGGCTGGTGGGCCTGGGCGGGCTCGCGCAGGTGGACCTGGGCGTCCGCCGGCACACCTCGCAGGACCAGGAGGCGCTGGGCCGGATGGCCGGGCAGGTCGTGTCGGCGGTGCTGTCCCGCACCGCGGCCGGGTCCGCGGGCGCCGGCGGGCTGCTCACCCAGTTCCGGAGCGAGGGCGCCGGCTTCGTGCCGGTGAGCACGCCGGTGACGGTCGACGAGCGGCCGCCGATGGTCACCGTGCCCGAGTACGGGGCCGGCCGCGCCGGGGTGGTCTGAGACCCCGGCGCGGGTCGGCCGGTGACCCGCGGCGCTCCCACCTGCGGGGACCGGCCCCGACCGGCGGACGGCGACCGGGGGTGCCCCCGGGCGGGGTCTACGGCATCCTGTCGCGACGGGGGTCCCGTGCCGGCGAGGGAACCGGCACCCGACCGTGGGGAGAACGCCCATGCGGCCTGAGGTCCACCGCTGGCTGCGCCGGCGCACGTACACCGCCGCCAGCTGGAACGCGGCCGATCTGGCCGACACCAAGCGGGAGCAGGGCACCACCGTCAGCGTCGTCCTGCCCGCGCTGGACGAGGAGCCCACCGTCGGGGCGATCGTCGGCGCCATCCGCGAGGCGCTCGTCCGGGACGCGCCGCTGGTCGACGAGGTGGTCGTCGTCGACAGCGGATCGGCCGACCGCACCGCCGCCGTCGCCGCGGCCGCCGGGGCCCGGGTCGTCGACACCACCACGGTGCTGGCCGCCCACGGCCGGGTCCCGGGCAAGGGCGAGGCGCTGTGGAAGGGACTGCACGCCACCGGCGGGGACCTGGTCGTCTTCGTCGACGCCGACCTGGTCGGCTTCGACCCGCAGTTCGTCGTCGGCCTGCTCGGCCCGCTGCTCACCGACCCGGCCATCGGGTACGTCAAGGCGCTCTACGACCGGCCGCTGTCCACCACCGAGGGCATCGTCCCCTCCGGCGGCGGGCGGGTCACCGAGCTGCTCGCCCGGCCGCTGCTCAACGCCTGGTGGCCGGAGCTCTCCGGCTTCGTCCAGCCGCTGTCCGGGGAGTACGCCGGGCGCCGGGAGCTGCTCGAGCGGGTGCCGTTCGTCTCCGGCTACGGCGTCGAGTTCGGCCTGCTGGTCGACCTCGCGGGGCTGGCCGGGGTCGACGCGCTGGCCCAGGTGGACCTCGGCACCCGCCACCACGGCCACCAGTCCGACGCGGCGCTGGGCCGCATGGCCGGGCAGATCCTGCAGACCGCGATGGCCCGCCGGCCCGGCGCCGGGAGCCCGGCCTCGGAGCTGCTGCAGTTCCTGCGCACCGCTGACGGCGTCGAGGCGGTGAGCTGGGACGTCGCGGTCACCGAGCGGCCACCGATGCGCACCGTACGAGCGGCCGCCGGCGGGCACGGGGGACGCCGGCCGTGAGGGTGCTGATGGACGCCGGCCCGTGGCTGCCGGTGCCGCCCGAGGGCTACGGCGGGCTGGAGAACGTCGTCGCCACGCTCACCACGGAGCTGCGCGCCCGCGGGCACACCGTGGTCCTCGCGGCGTCGGGCGACTCCCCGCTGCCCGTCGACGGGCTGGTCAGCGCGTTCCCCACCGGGCGGTTCGACCGGCTGGGCTCGCCCTACGCGCAGGTGGTCGGCACCGCGCACGCCCACGCGCTGGTCGTGGCCGAGGCCCTCATGAGCGCCGCCGAGCCCTTCGACGTGGTGCACACGCACCTGGAGGTGGTGGGTCCGGCGCTGCTCGGCGCGCTCGGAGCGGCCGTGCCGCCGGTGCTGCACACGCTGCACTGGGACGTGCGCCGCAACACCGACTTCTACGAGCGCTTCGACGGCCGGGGCCGGGTCTTCTTCGCCGGCGTGTCCGACAGCCAGGTGGCCCGCGGGCCCGAGCGGATGCGCCGCCAGACGCTGGGCGCGGTGCCGCTGTCGGTGCCGGTGGACGGGCCGCCGCCGCTGCCCCGCGACGAGCGGGACGACGCCGTCCTCGTCCTGGCCCGCATCTGCGAGCTCAAGGGCACCGACACCGCGCTGCGGGCCGGCGCCGCCGCCGGAGTCCCGGTGGTGCTCGCCGGGCCGGTGGGTCCCTTCCCCGACCGGGCCGCCCTCGATGCCGCGCTGGCCACGCCGGGACACCCCGGGGCGGGGCATCCCGACGTCGTGTGGTTCCGCGAGCACGTCGAGCCCCTGCTCGACGGCGACCGAGCCCGCTGGGTGGGCAGCGTGGCGGGCGTGGAGAAGGCCGGCCTGCTGCGCCGCGCGCGGGCGCTGCTGTCGCCGGTGCGCTGGGACGAGCCGGGCGCGACGGCGGTGTGCGAGGCGCTGGCCGCCGGCACGCCGGTGGTCGCCACGGCCCGCGGCTGCCTGCCCACCCTCGTCGACGACGGCCGCACCGGCTTCCTCGCCGACGACGAGGCGGGGCTGGTCGCGGCGCTGCGCCGGGTCGGCACCCTCGACCCGGAGGTCTGCGCCGCCGAGGGCCGCCGCCGCTTCGCCCCCGCGGTGATGGCCGCGGCCTACGAGCGGCTCTACGCCGAGGTGGTGCGGCGCGCCGCTCAGGCGTCGAGCCGCACCCGGGACCCGGTCCTCGCCGACTCGGCGACGGCCACGGCCAGCCGGTGGGTGCGCAGCGCCTCGGCGTAGTCGACCAGGCCCTCGGCCCGGGTACCGGAGACCAGCAGGTCCACGAACGCCCGGTCGACGGCGGTGCGGGCGTCCACCGACGGCTCGCGGTGCTCGGCGCCCTCCGCCGTCGTCACGGTCAGCGACGTCTCGGTGAGCTCCACCGCCACGCCGGCGCAGGACAGCTCGAGCCCGGCGTGGGTCTTCGCCGGCTGGGCGCACGCGGCGGTGAGCGTGCCCACGGCGCCGGAGGTGAAGCGCAGCAGCGCCGCAGTGGCGTCGTCGACGTCCCGCGACGGGTCCGACGACGGCGCGGTCACCGCCTCGACCTCGGTCACCTCGCCGGCGAGCACGCGCGCCAGGTCGAGCACGTGCGTGGCCTGCTCGACCACCTGCCCGCCCGAGCGGTCGGCCCGCCGCCACCACGCCGGTGGCGGCACCTTGTCCAGCCAGGTCACCGACACCAGCCGCGGAGGGTGCGCCGCGCAGAGCGCACGGGCCGCGGCGACGGTGTCCAGGTGCCGCCAGTGGTAGCCGGTCGCGGTCGGGACGCCGGCCGCGGCGACGGCGGCGGCCACCTCCTCGGCGACGGCGAGCCCGGCGCCCAGCGGCTTCTCCACGAACAGCGGCAGCCCGGCGCGGACCACCGCCAGCTCGAGCTCCCCGTGCGCGAAGGGCGGCACGCACAGCCACACCGCGTCCACGCCTGCCCGCAGCAGCTCGTCGACGCCGAGGGCGGGGACGTCCAGCTCCGCGGCGAGCGCGGCCCCTGCGGACGGGACCGCATCGGCCACCCCCACCAGCTCCACGCCGTCGAGTCCCGCCAGCGTGCGCCCGTGCCGCGCCCCCACTCCACCGGCCCCGACCAGGCCCGCCCTCAGCGTCATGCCGCGGAACTGCCCCGGCCCGGGCCCGGGGAACCACGGCCGACTCCGGCTGATCTCGTTCCGCATCCCGGACCCGCCCGACAGCCCGTTGTTAGCCTGCCGACCGTGAGTGAGCAGTCCCGCCGAGCGCAGAAGAAGGCACGGACGCACGCCCACGTGCGCGAGAACGCCCAGCGCCTGTTCCACGAGCGCGGCTTCGACGCGGTCACCATCGCCGACGTCGCCGCCGTCGCCGGCGTGGCCGTGCAGACCGTGTTCAACCACTTCGCGACCAAGGAGGAGCTCTTCTGGTCGGGCCGGTCGCCGTGGGTCCCCGGCCCCGCGCACGCCGTGCGGGACCGGGCGCCCGGCGTCCCGGCACTGACCGCGCTGCGCGAGCACCTCACCGACGCGATGGGCCGCTTCGTCGAGCGCCTGGGCACGCCCGAGGGGCGGTGCACCGTCGGTGCGCTGGACCGGTCGTCGGCGCTGCAGGCGGCCGAGCGGGAGCTGCACCACGAGGCCGAGCGGCTGCTGTGTGCCGCGCTGGAGGAGGCGTGGACCGGCCCGGACGCCGAGCGGCCCGCGCCCGCCGACCCGCGGCTGACCGCCGCGCTGGTGGCCGCCACCTGGCTCGCGACGACGCGGACGCTGGTCACGGCGGTGCGCGAGCGGCTGCCCGCCCCCGAGGACGTCCCGGCGCTGGCCGCGCGGACCCGTGCGCTCACCGACCGTCTGCTCGCCCGCCTGCAGGACGACGCCGGTGCCGACCTCGGCGTCGGGACCGGTGCCCTCCGGGACGACGGGGACCCCGGCGTCCTGCGCGCCGTCTGAGGGCGCGGCGCCGGGGTCGCGGGCCGCGGATCAGCGGGCGACGGGCTCCACGGCCGGCGCCACGATCGGCATCAGCACCTCGTCGACCACCTGCTCGACGTGCTCGGCCACCATGGCGCCGTCGCCGGCGACGGTGAGTCGCTGCCACCAGAAGGCCTCGAGCACCGAGCGCAGCAGGGCCAGCCGCTCGTCGGGCACCTCGTCACCTCGCTCCGCCCAGCGCGCGCCCATGACCTCGACCGCCGCGGTGAGCGGGTGGACGAGGGCGGCGTCGAGGCCGGCCCGCAGGTCCTCGTCGTGCCGGGCGGCGCCGACGAGGCTGGCCACGGCCCGCTCCTCGCGGGACAGCGGGCGGCGCCAGGAGGCGACCAGCGCGACCAGGTCGGCGCGGGGCGAGCCCTCGTCGTCGGGCGGGGTGACCAGGCGGAAGCGGCTGACCGCCGACCGGGCCAGCGCGGACATCGAGGGCCAGCGCCGGTAGATGCCGGCCTTGCCCGCGCGTGCCCGGGCCGCGACCCGGTCGCTGTTGAGCCGGCCCCAGCCCTCCTCGGCGAGGATGTCGACGGCGACCGCGACCAGCTGCTCGGACAGCTCAGCGCTCAGCGGGCGCCCGGGCGTGCCGCTCACGAGCGGATCCGTTCGCACGTCATCAGGTTGTGCACAGCCTCATACTGACGAATGGATGGAGTGACCACAACGACCGAATTCCGGCGACCGCGGCGGTGACGGTCGAACACGCAGGTCACGGCCCGGTTCAGGCCCCGGCGGCGCTCTCGACGTGGACCTGCAGCGTCGCGCCGTCCTCGCTCATCCAGCCGCGCTCCCGGGCCTGCTCGACCATCCGGTCCCAGCGCTGCGCCCAGTCCGCGGCGTCGGCCTGCGACTCGGCGGCGGCGCGGAGCGCCGTGGCGTCGAGGGAGCCGGTCTCGGCGTCCTCCAGCCGGCCGAGGCCCGCGTCCCGCAGCGCCTGGTCGGCCTCCTCGTCGGTGACCTGGCCCAGTGCCAGGTGCAGCCGGCCGAGGGGGGGGGGGGGGGGGGGGGGGGGGGCCGGCCCGGCGGCGCGCCCGGGGCCCCCCCCCCCGCCCACCACGCCGCGCCGACAAGGTACGGAG
>NZ_JBJGYX010000037.1:0-44721 GCF_054050195.1 Geodermatophilus sp. SYSU D00710 | reverse complement strand
CCCACCACGCCCCCCCCCCCCGCCCCCCCCCCCCCCCCCCCCCCCCCCCGCCCCCCCCCCCCCCACCCCCCCCCCCCCGCCGCCACCGGGGCGGCGGCGGCTCAGGCGGCGTCGTCGGCCCGGACGCCGTCGGCGAACAGCTGCCGGGACACCACGCCGGTGTCGGGGTTGTCGGTGAACATCCCGTCGATCCCGGTCGCCCAGAACGCCAGGTGCTCCTCGATGGCGCGGCCGTAGTCGGCCGGGTCGTCACCCTCGCGCAGGTCCGTGGGCAGGAACTGGTTCTCGTTGCGGAAGGTGTAGGGGTGGACGAGGAGCTCGGCGGCGTGCGCGTCGTCGACCAGGGACGTGGGCTCGCCCAGGCTGCCGTCGGGCAGCCGCGGGACGACCTGGTTCTTCTCCGGCCCGACCCCGTCGGCGTAGCTCCCGATCTCCGCGAGGCCCTCGGCGGTGGACAGGTCGGCGTAGGTGCGCGGGTCACCGGCGGCCACCAGGTCGTAGGGCGCGCCGCTGGCCGAGAGCAGCTGCACCAGCGGCACGTCGACGACCTCGTCGAGCTCGCGCAGGTGCGCCGTCTCGAACGACTGCACGAACACCGGCGAGCGGCGCCGGTCCAGGCCGGCCTCGTCCAGGTCGGCGACCAGCGGCTCCTCCAGCGACAGGTCGATGGAGTCGAAGTAGGTCGGGTGCTTGGTCTCGATGTACACGCCGATCTCCCGCCGCAGCTCCCGGCTCAGCCGCTCGCGCAGTGCGAGGACCTCGTCGAGGGTGGGCACCTGGTACAGCCCGTCGTAGAGGGTGTTCTCCTCGCGCAGCTCCGGCAGCCGCTCCACCGCGCGCAGGCCGCGCAGCTCCTCGAGGGTGAAGTCCTCGGTGAACCAGCCGGTCAGCTCGATGCCGTCGATCACCTTGGTGGTGCGCCGGTCGGCGTACTCCGGGCGCTCGGCGACGTCGGTGGTGCCCGAGATCTCGTTCTCGTGCCGGGCGACCAGGACGCCGTCGCGGGTGCTGACCACGTCGGGCTCGATGTAGTCCGCACCCGTGCGGGCGGCCAGCTCGTAGGCGGCCAGCGTGTGCTCGGGGCGGTACCCCGACGCTCCCCGGTGGCCGATGACGAGCAGGTCGCCGGCACCGTCGGCGCGCCCGCCGTCGGCGGGTCTGCCCTCGGACTGCCCCGGCGGGGTGGACGGCGGTGCCGCCGCGGCCGGCGCGGCCGGCGCGAGCAGGACGGCGGTCAGCGCGACGACGGCGCCGGTGCGGCGACGCGACGGGACGGGCACGGTTGCCTCCGCGGGCTCGCACCGGCGCCCCTCGCCGGCGGCCCGTCAGGGACCCCACCCGGTCGAGGTGGACGGCCCGCCGACGGCCCGGCGAACACCCGGTGAAGCCGGGGCCGCGGGCTACCCGGCCGGCGCCAGGCTCCGGGCGAACCGCGCGATGTCCGCGACGGTCGCGTCGTAGACGTCCCCGACGGCGGTCTTGAAGACCAGCTCGCCGGCGTGGGTGAGCCCCAGGTTCACCCGGCCGATCGTCGGCACGCCGGCGGCCTGGAGCCGGCGGTAGTAGGCGATGCCCTCGTCCCGCAGCGGGTCGAGCTCGTTGACGGTGACCACGTGCGGCGGCATCCCGGTCAGGTCCTCGACGGTGGCGAAGTAGGGCCAGGCCAGCGGGTCGCGGCGGTGCCCGTCGGCGGGGTCGTAGGTCGACACCAGGACGTCCATCATCGCGGTGTTGAGGAACCAGCCCTCGTTCTCCACCAGCGAGGGCAGCTCGGCGCGCTTGGCGTCGTCGTCCCAGCCGTAGCCGCCGGAGATGTAGGGGACCGTCGCGTAGACGCCGGCGATCGCGTCCAGGCGGCCCTCCCGCTTGGCCAGCAGCGCCGACGCCAGGCACAGGTTCGCCCCGCCGGACTCCCCCTGCAGCACCAGCGAGGTCATGCCGAGCTCGCCGCGGTGGGCGTCGAGCCAGGTGAGCGCGTCGGCGCAGTCGTGCAGCCCCGTCGGGAACGGGGCGTGGCCGTCGGTGCTCACGGCGTTGCGGAAGTCGACGGCGACGACGACCAGGCCGGTGGCGGCGAGGTCCTCGCACCAGCGGGTGTGCAGCCGGTTGTCGCAGTCGAGGATCGTCATGCCGCCGCCGTGGAGGTACACCAGCCCGGGCAGCGGCTGCCCCTCGGTGCCGGCCGGCCGGAAGACGTACAGCGGGATCGCGTTGCCCCCGCGGCCCGGGGCGGTGTGCGTGGTGCGGGTGACGTCGTCGCGGTGGGTCTCCTCCTGCGCGACCGCGGCGTAGAGCTGCTCGAAGGCGTCGTGGGCACCCCGGACGAAGGCCAGCCGGTCCTCCAGCGGCGCGTCGCGTGGGAGGGGCGGCGGCGCGGCCTGGGCGTCGAGGCCGTACCGCGCGAGGGCCTCGCGCAGCCGGCGGTCGGCGCGGTCGTCGGTGCGGTACTCGGCGGCGGGGTCCCCCAGCCGGCCGGGCAGCGGGGTGCGGGTCGTCGGGTCGGACGTCGTCGTCACGGTTCCTCCTGGGCGGTTCCGGGGACCGGCCGCGGCCGCGGGCGCCGTCGGGGAGCACCCGGGGTGGGGCAGCCGTCGTGCCGGCGACCGTAGTGGTGTGGATCACACCGGTGCCAGGTCTCCGTCGGCGGATCGCGACGGAACCGGCCCGTGACGGACCCGTTATGTGGCCCTACGGTGTCCGGACCGGCCCGCCGCGGGCCCTCGAGGAGGAGATACGTGCGCACACCCCGGACAGCCCTGACCACCGCCGCGCTCGTCGCCACGACCGCCCTCGTCGCCGGAGCCGCCCCGGCCGCCGCCGCCCCCGGTGCGCCGGGCGAGCCGCGCTACACCGACGGCAGCACCTCCGGCGGGGACCCGTACTTCCCGGCGGCGGGCAACGGTGGGTACGACGTCCAGCACTACGACCTCGGGCTGTCCTGGTTCCCCGGGGCGACGCCCGCGGAGGGCCGGCTCGACGGCACCGCCGTGATCACCCTGACCGCCACGGCCGACCTGGCGAGCTTCTCGCTGGACCTGCGCCGCCTGGCGGTGTCCTCGGTGCAGGTCGACGGCAAGCCCGCCCGCTACGAGCAGCTGCCACCGGACGAGAACGGCCTCGGCGGCGAGCTGGTCGTGCAGGCGGCGCCGAAGCTCAAGGCGGGCACGACGCACGAGGTCACCGTCGTCTACAGCGGCAACCCGGGGCGCCCCACCGACCTCGAGGGCTCGCTCTACGGCTGGGTGACCTTCGCCGACGGCGTCCTGGTCGCCAACCAGCCCGACGGTGCACCGACCTGGTTCCCGGTCAACGACGTCCCGACGGACAAGGCCACCTACGACTTCCGGATCACCGTGCCCCAGGGCAAGACGGCGATCGCCAACGGTGAGCCGGTGGGGCAGCCGGTGACCGTGGACGGCCGCACCACGTTCACGTGGCGCGCCTCCGACCCGATGGCCAGCTACCTGGCGACGGCGTCGATCGGCGACTACACCGCGAGCACCCAGGTCGGGCCCGGCGGGCTGCCGATCCTGAACTACGTCGAGACCGGGCTGACCCCGACCCGGCGGGCCACCACCGAGGCGAGCCTCGCGCTGCAGCCGTCGATGATCGACTACTTCGACGACCTGTTCGGGCCCTACCCGTTCACCTCGTTCGGGGCCATCGTCGACGACGACACCGTCGGCTACGCGCTGGAGACCCAGACCCGGCCGGTCTACTCCCGCCAGGCCTCGGAGAGCACCGTGGCGCACGAGCTGGCCCACCAGTGGCTGGGCAACAGCGTCAGCCCCGAGCGGTGGGCCGACATCTGGCTCAACGAGGGCTTCGCCACCTACGCCGAGTGGCTGTGGTCCGAGGAGCAGGGCCGCGAGACCGCCCAGGAGCTGTACGAGGGCGTGTACGCCATCCCGGCCGACGACGAGTTCTGGTCGGTCGTCGTCAGCGACCCGGGCCCCACCGGCCTGTTCGCCGCTGCGGTGTACGACCGCGGCGCGGCCACCCTGCACGCCCTGCGGAACGAGATCGGCGACGACGCCTTCTTCGTCCTGCTGGAGCGGTGGGCGACCGAGAACGCCGACAGCACGGTGACCACGGCCGACTTCGTCGCGCTGGCCGAGGAGGTCAGCGGGCAGCAGCTCGACGGCTTCTTCACCGACTGGGTGGTCACCCCCGAGAGGCCCGTCGGCTACTGAGCCGACCGCCGGGGGCGGGCAGGATCGGCGTCATGCCCGCCCCCGGCACCCCGCTCGAGCACCTCGGCGTCCTCACCATCGGCTCCTTCGACCCGGCCGAGCCCCGCGCCGGCCACGAGGCCACGCTGCGGATGGTCGAGCTCGGCGAGCGGCTCGGGTTCGACAGCGCGTGGCTGCGCCACCGCCACCTGCAGTACGGCATCTCCTCGCCGGTCGCCGTCCTGGCGGCGCTGACCCAGCGGACGTCGCGGATCGCGCTCGGCACCGCCGTCACCCCGCTGGGCTGGGAGAACCCGCTGCGCCTGGCCGAGGACCTCGCCACCGTCGACGTGCTCTCCGGCGGCCGGCTCCAGCCCGGGGTCAGCGTCGGACCGCCGATGCACTGGGACGACGTCAAGGCCGCGCTCTACCCCGACACCGCCGACGTCGAGGACTTCACCCACACCCGGGTCGAGCGGCTGCTGCGGCTCGTGGCGGGCGAGCCGGCCGCCTCGTTCTCCGGGCGCGAGGGGGTCGTCGAGGAGTGGTCGGACCGGGTGCAGCCCCACTCCCCCGGCCTGCGGGGCCGGATCTGGTACGGCGGCGCCAGCACCCGCTCAGCACGGTGGGCCGGGCGGGCCGGCACGAACCTGCTGACCAGCAGCGTGGTGAAGGCCGAGGACGACCGCACCGACTTCGCCGCCATCCAGGCCGGGCAGATCCGCGCCTACCGGGACGCCGGCGGCACCGGCCGGGTGTCCCAGGGCCTGGTCGTCATCCCGACCGACGGCGCGACGCCCGAGCAGCGGGAGCGCTACGCCGCCTACGTCGCGGCCCGCACCCCGCGCACCCGGAGCCCGCAGGGCCCGGCGCGGCTGCTGTTCGCCGCCGACCTGCTGGGCACCGCCGAGCAGGTCGCCGAGGCGCTGTACGCGCACGAGGGGTTCCGGGAGGTCACCGAGGTGGTCTTCGCGCTGCCGTTCAGCTTCGCGGAGGCCGACTACGAGCAGATCCTCACCGCCCTCGCCACCCGCCTGGGCCCACTGCTGGGCTGGTCACCCGCGACCTGACCCCGCGCGCGGGACGGGCACCGACCAGGCGCCGGCCGCCACCCGCCAGGTGCGCGCCGGCACCGGCGGCAGCAGGTCGCCGTCGGCGTCGAGGGCGACCGGCTCGCCGGACACGGCCACCTCGCGCCCGCGGACGCGGACGACGTCGTCGCGGTCGAGGTGCCGCCCCGCGGTCAGCGCCAGCGCGTAGGCGGCGCGGGCGGCGGGGCCGGTGGCCGCGCTGACCACGACGTCGGCCAGCCCGTCGCCGGGGTCGGCCCTGGGCGCCAGCGCCGTCCCGCCGCCGATCGTCGGCCCGTTGCAGACGCCGACCACGAGCAGGGGCGTGCGGCCGTCGGCCGCCCAGCCGTCCGGCGCGGTGACCACGGCGCCGTCGACGGTGACCCGCAGCCGGTGCTCGGCGCCGGCGAGCCCGGCGACGGCGGCCCCGATGGGGTAGGCCAGCGCGCCGAACCGCTCCTTGAGCCCGGCGGCCTCGTCCGCGGCGCGCACCCCGATGCCGGCGTGCACGGCGTTGACCACCACGCCACCGGCGTCGTCGCGGAGCAGGTCCAGCCGCCGCGGGTCGCCGCCGAGGACGCACCGCGCGGCGCCGGCCGGGTCGTCGGGCAGCCCGAGTGCGCCGGCGAGGTCGTTGCCGGTGCCGAGAGGGACGATGCCGAGGGGATCGGCCGGGTCGAGCGCGCCGGCCCGGTCGAGCGCGGCCACGACCGCGTGCACCGACCCGTCGCCACCGGCCACCACCAGCCGGCGGCCCGCGCGGCCGGCGACGACCCGGTCGAGGTCGGCGGCGTCGGCGGTCGCCGCGACCTCGACGTCGGCACCGGCGCGCAGCACCTCCAGCGCCCGGGCCAGGCGCTCCTCGTCGGCGCTCCCGGCGCTGCGGTTGGCCACCACCAGCAGGTCCACGACAGGCACCCTCCCAGCCCGCGCGCCGCCCCGGTGCGCCCGGGCAGGATCGCCACCGTGACGAGCGACGTCGACGACGTGGTGGCCGGCCTGCGGCGGCGCGGGAGCCTCAAGTGGACCCGCCACCCGGAGGCGCTGGGCGCGTGGGTGGCCGAGTCCGACCTCGGGACGGCGCCGGCGGTGACCCGGGCCCTGCAGGAGGCGGTCGGCCGGGGCCTGTTCGGCTACCTGCCCGACTGGCTGGCCGACGACGTGGCCGGGGCCTGGTGCGGCTTCGCCCGCGACCGCTACGGCTGGGCGGTGCCGCCGGAGCGGGTACGGCCCCTGCCCGACGTGCTGGCCGGGCTGGCCGCGGCGATCACCCACCTGTCCCGGCCGGGCTCGCCGGTGGTGCTGCCGACGCCGGCCTACATGCCCTTCCTCGAGGTGCCGCCGGCGCTGGGCCGGGAGGTGCTCGAGGTGCCGATGGCCCGCGACGGCGACCGGTACGTCTACGACCTCGACGCGCTCGACGCCGCCTTCCGCGCCGGAGGGCACCTGCTGGTGCTGTGCAACCCGCACAACCCGATCGGCCGGGTGCTCGAGCCCGCCGAGATGCTCGCCGTGGCCGAGGTCGTCGACCGGCACGGCGGGCGCGTCTTCTCCGACGAGGTGCACGCGCCGCTGGTCTTCCCCGGCCACCGGCACGTGCCCTACGCCTCGCTCGGCGACGTCCCGGCCGCGCACGCGGTCACCGCCACCAGCGCGTCGAAGGCGTGGGACCTCGCCGGGCTCAAGTGCGCGCAGCTCGTGCTCTCCAACGACGCCGACGCGGCGACCTGGGCGCGGGTGGGCCACCCCGTCGAGCACGGCGCCTCGACGCTGGGCGCGGTGGCCAACGCCGCCGCCTACCGCGACGGCGTCGCCTGGCTCGACGACACCCTCGCCGTCCTCGACCGGCACCGCCGGCTGCTCGCCGACCTCGTGGCCGCGCACCTGCCCGGGATCCGGTACCGCCCGCCGGAGGGCACCTACCTGGCCTGGCTGGAGGGGTTCCCCGTCGACGCGCCCGGTGACCTGCTGCTCGCGGAGGCCGGCGTGGCGGTGGTCGACGGCGCCCGGTGCGGCGCCGCCGGCCGGGGCGCGGTGCGGATGGACCTGGCCACGCCCGAGCCGGTGCTGGCCGCGGTCGTCGAGCGGATGGCCGCCGCACTGGGCTGAGGTGCTCACCGGCGGGGTCGCGTGACGAAGTGCTCTGGTGGCGGCCGGGGGTCGGCTGCCAGGGTCCCGCAGGGACCACTTCACACGGGAGGGGTCGCGACCGTGATCGACGAACGGGTGGAGCGGGCCCGACAGCGGTGGAACGCCGGGGACCTGCCGGGCTACCTCGAGGTGTACGCCGAGGACCTGCGACTCCACGGCATGGAGCCCGACCCGATGGACAAGCCGACCCTGGCCGGCTTCTACCAGCAGTTCTGGTCGGCTCTGGGGGCACCTGGGCGGCCGAACCCGCAGTTCGACCTCCACGAGCGCCTCGTCGACGGCGACCTGTTCAGCTGCCGCTTCACGGTGTCCGGCGAGCACCGGGGCGACTTCATGGGCGTGCCCGCCACGGGCCGGCCCTACGAGCTCTCGGGCATCACGATCATGCGGTTCCGCGGTGACCAGGTGGTCGAGCGGTGGACGGCCGCCGACTTCCTCGGCCTCATGGTGCAGCTGGGTGCCGTCCCCGCCCCGGCCTGACGCGCGTCCCCGCCCCCGGGCCGGTCGTCAGCAGGAGCGCAGGTCGGCCTCCACCGCCTCGGACGCCTTGCGGGCGGCGATGAGCACCGGGTCCCAGACCGGGGCGAACGGCGGCGCGTAGGACAGGTCCAGCGACAGGATCTCGTCGACGGTCATCTCGTTCCAGATGCAGATGGCGAGGGCGTCGATCCGCTTGCCGGCGGCCTCCTTGCCGACGATCTGGGCGCCGAGCAGCCGTCCGGTGCGCCGCTCCGCGGTCATCTTGACCCGGATGGGCTTGGCACCCGGGAAGTAGCCGGCCTTGGTGGTGGAGTCGACGGCGGCGGTCACGAACTCGTACCCGGCCTCGCGCGCCTCCTCCTCGGCCAGCCCGGTCCGCGCGGCCTCGATCGAGCAGGTGCGGGTGATCGCCGTCCCGATGACGCCCGGGAAGGTGGCGTAGCCGCCGCCGATGTTGATGCCGGCCACCCGGCCCTGCTTGTTCGCGTGCGTGCCCAGCGCGACGACGACCCGCTGCCCGGAGAGCCGGTGCACCGACTCCACGCAGTCGCCGGCCGCCCACACGCCCGGCGTCTGGGTGCGCATCTGCGCGTCGACGGCGATGCCGCCGGAGGTGCCCAGCGGGATGCCGGCCTCCTCCGCCAGCCGCACGTTGGGGCGCACGCCCAGGCCGAGGACGACCAGGTCGGCGGGCAGTTCCCGGCCGCTGCCGGTCACCACCGCCCGGGCCCGCCCGTCGGGGCCGACGTCGATCGCCGCGACGCCGTCGGAGAGCACCAGCTCCACGCCCTCCTCCCGGACGGCGTCGGCGATGTACCGGCCGACGTCGGGGTCGAAGGTGCCCACCGGCGTGGCCGACCGGTCGACGACGGTGACGTCGAGGCCGCGCTCCCTGCACGCCTCGGCGATCTCCAGGCCGATGTAGCCGCCGCCGACGACGACCACCCGCCGCACCCGGCCGCTGTCGAGCTCGGCCCGCAGCGCGACGCCGTCGTCGAGCACCTGGACGCCGTAGACGCCCTCGGCGTCGATGCCCTCGACCGGCGGGCGCATCGGCACGCTGCCGGTGGCGTACACCAGGTCGTCGTAGGGCTCGGTGCCCTCGGTGCCGGCGTCGAGGTCGCGCCAGTGCACGACGCCCTTGTCGGTGTCGATGCCGACGACCTCGGTGCGCATGCGGACGTCGAGACCGTTGGCGCGGTGCTGCTCGGGCGTGCGGGCGACCAGGTCGGCCTCGCGCTCGACGGCGCCGGAGATCCAGTACGGGATGCCGCAGGCGGAGTAGGAGGTCGCGCGGCCGCGCTCGAACAGGACGACGTCGAGGTCGGGACGCCGCTTCTTGGCCTGCGACGCCGCGCTGCCTCCGGCGGCGTCGCCACCGATGACGACCAGTCGGGTGCTCACCCCCGCAGGCTAGGACGGTGGGCGGCTACAGGCTCACCGCGACGGTGGCGGCGAGTTCCCGCGCGGCCTCGAGGTCGTCCGCGGTGGGCGGTCCGGTGAGCGACAGCGGCGCGGCCACCTGCTTCCACCGCAGCGCCCCGGTGACCGTGCCGATGGCCTTGAGCGCGCCGGCGGTGTCGTCGCCGCCGTGCACGTAGACCCCGTAGGGCAGGCCGACCGTGGCGTCGAGGCACGGGTAGTAGACGGTGTCGAAGAAGTGCTTGAGCGCCCCGCTCATGTAGCCGATGTTGGCCGGGGTGCCCAGCAGCACGCCGTCGGCGGCGAGCAGGTCGGCCGGCCCGGCCGAGAGCGCCGGGCGCACCTCGAGCTCGACCTCCTCGACCAGCGCCGCGCCCTCGCGCACCGCCTCCAGCACCGCCTGCAGGTTCGGCGAGGGAGTGTGGTGGACGACGAGCAACCGCGGCATGCCCGCCATCGTGCCCCCGGTGCGCGCCCCGCCCGGGGGTGCGGCAGGGTCGGGGCCGTGTTCGAGGGACTCCACCACGTGCAGCTGGCCATGCCGCGCGGCGAGGAGGCGGCCGCCCGCGCCTTCTTCGCCGGCGTGCTCGGGATGACCGAGGTGGACGAGCCGCCGGTGCTCGCCGCCCGCGGCGGGGCGTGGTTCCGCTCGGGCGGGCTCGAGCTGCACCTCGGCGTCGAGGACGACGTCGGCCCGGCCCGCAAGGCCCACCCGGGGATCCTGGTCGCCGACCTCGACGAGGTGGTCCGGCGGCTGGCGTCGGCCGGGCAGGACGTCACCTGGGACGCCGACTTCCCGGGCTTCCGCCGGGTGTACGCGCACGACCCCTTCGGCAACCGGCTGGAGTTCCTGCAGCCGGAGTGAGGGCCGGCGCCGCGAGGTCGCCCCCGTGTCGACCTGCGGCGGTCTCAGCCCTCCGGAGACCGCACCAGGTCGACATCCGGCGCCCGTCGGGCGGCCTCGGCGACGCCCCGGTCGACCGACGGGAGGGCAGGATCGCGGTCATGGCGACCAACCCCCGGATCGGCCCGGTCGAGCGGGCCACGAAGCGGACCTGGGACGAGTGGCTCCGCTTCATGGACGCGATCGGCGCGCCGCAGCTCGACCACCGGCAGATCGCGCTGCGGGTCTACGAGGAGCTCGGCGACACCGTCGAGCAGCGCGGCTGGTGGACCCAGTCGGTGACCGTCGCCTACGAGCAGCACATCGGTCGCCGGATCCCGGGGCAGCGGTCCGACGGCACGTTCCAGACCAGCGTCAGCCGGTCGACGCCGCTGGGCATGGCCGAGCTGATGGAGCGGTGGCGTGCGTTCGCCGACGGGGACGCGGCCGTGCAGGAGGTCGTCGCCGGCGCGGACGTGAGGGTCAGCGGCACCGACCGGCGCACCACGTGGCGGACGAGGGCCGCGGACGGCTCGTCGGTCGTGGTCACCAGCGAGCCGAAGGAGCACGGGACGGCGTCGCTCGTGGCGACCCAGGTCGGGCTGCCGACCCTCGAGGCGAACGACGCGGCGCGCGAGCGCTGGACGGCGGTCCTCGAACGGTTCCTGACGGGGGTGCGGCCGGGCCGCTGAGCGGCGCGTCGAGTGGTCGTCACCGGTCGTCACGTCCGGAGCACGTCCCGGCGGCCCACGCCGTCGCGCGGCCCTCCCGGTGGCCGGGGAGCCGCACCGGCGACCCCGGACGTGGTCCGGCGCCGAGCGACGCGCCAGGCTCGTCGGCACTGCGGACGTCGACGGATCCGGGCAGCCGGAGGTGGGCCGTGCCCCGAGTGGCGATCGTGACCGGCGGGAGCTCGGGGATCGGGCGGGCCCTGAGCGCGGCCCTGGTGCGCCGGGGTGACGAGGTGGTCCTCACGGGCACCGACGGTGCGGCCGCGGCGCGGGTGGCGGAGCAGCTCACCGCGAGCGGGCCGGGAGCGGCCTCGGCGGCCGCCGTGGACGTGCGGGACGCGGCGGCGGTCGACGCCCTGGTGACCGACACCGCGGCGCGGCACGGCGGGCTGGACCTGCTGGTCAACAACGCCGGCGTGGCGATCGCCGGGCCCGTCGAGGAACTGTCCCTCGCCCACTGGGAGCGGGCCATCGACGTCAACCTGCGCGGTGTGGTGCACGGCGTGCAGGCCGCCTATCCGCTGATGGTGCGGCAGGGACACGGGCACATCGTCAACGTCGCGTCCGTCTCCGGGCTGCTGCCCAACCCCGGCTTCGCGCCCTACGCCACGACGAAGTGGGCGGTGGTCGGGCTCTCGCTGGCCCTCCGCGGCGAGGCCGTCTGCCGCGGGGTGCGGGTGAGCGTGGTCTGCCCCGGTGGGGTGGACACCCCGCTCCTCGACAAGGGCATGCCGCGCGACCTCCCGCGGGTGCCCACCGTCGAGGCGGTCGACCCCCGGACGGTGATCACCAAGCTGAACGGAGGCCACCTGTACGACGCGGACGCCCTGGCCGCCCACGTCCTGCGCGGGGTCGACCGCGACCGGGCGATCATCGTCGCGCCCCGGTACGCCCGGGTCGCGTGGCGCCTGATGCGCCTCTCCCCGTCGTCGTTCATGCGGCTCGGGCAGGTGCTGGTCACCCGTGACGCGGACCTCCGGGCGGCCATCTGCGGGGCGGTGCCCACGTCCACGACCGATCCGGCGGGGAGTGCCCCGACAGCCGGCTGACGCCCACGACGTCAGGAGGACCGTGCCGTCCTGCCGGGCCGCCCGTGAACGGCCCGGCAGGCCGGCCGGCTCAGGAGCGCTGGCGGTCCGACGAGCGGTACCTGCCGAGCTGCGACTCGGAGTACTCGCCGGCCTCGTCGTCGAAGACCATCGGCCCGATCCGGCTGCCGGGGGCCACGACGGCCTCCCGGCCGGTGAAGTCGTACCGGTACGTCCAGGTCCCGAACTCGTCGACGATCGTGCCGCTCCGACGCTCGCTGTAGGTGTCCCCCACGCCGGTCCACGTGATCGACACCGGCGGTGCCGAGGTCGAGGTCTCCCCGTGCCCGCTGCCCACCGCGAGCGTCCCGGTGAGGGTCGCCGTCGTGTACTTCCGGTCCATGGTGAAGGTCACCTGGCCGCCCTCGACGAAGCGGACGCCGAGGAGCCGGCAGGGGCCGTCCTCGGGCGCCGGCTCGCCGTGCCCGCCGCCGGGCAGGTAGGGGGTCACACCGTCGTCGCACTCGACGTCGGACACGGAGCCGAACACCGACGCCCGGCCGTTGCCCAGGTCGTCGACGAACAGGTCGCCGAAGTGGGCGTTGCCCGGGGCGCCGGCGGCCGGCGGGAGCTCCCCCACCTCGAGCCACGTGACCGAGGCCGTGGTGCCCGAGGTCTTGGAGAAGAAGAGGTCACCGGCCAGCGCGGGCGACGGGGCGACGACGACGGCGAGGGCCGCCGCGGAGACGGCGACCGTCCCCAGACGGCGCAGGGTGGAGGCGGACACGCAGACCTTCTCTCGGTAGCGCACGGCCGGGCCGTGCGGGGAGGGCGGGACGCCCGGCGGGCGCCCCCGGATCGGGACGAGGGGGAGTCAGCGGCGGGTGCGGATCCGCCGCAGGACCAGGGCGCCGACCTGCTCGCCCTGGACGAGGCCCGCCTCGATGGCGTGTGGGAGGTGGATGCCGCCGTAGAGCCGGGAGTCCGCGGCCTCGCGGGCGGCGTCGCCGAAGGACGCGAAGGTGCGCGGGGCGTGCCCACGGACGTCGTGCGACCGGTCCGTGAAGGGGAAGGTGCCCAGCCGGTCGGTGAGCACGGCGGCCGCCGCCGGGGACGCGACGCTGTGCCCCGACGTGTGCTCCGGGAACTGCGGGCTGTTGACGTACGTGCTCCAGCCCGGGTCGATGTACCGGTTCACGTAGGTGACCGGCCGCAGCAGCTGGTACCGGTACTTCCACGTCCAGCAGTTGAGGAACGCCTCGTGCAGCGCGATGCCGGTCATGGCGAGCGTGTCCAGGGCGACGTCGAGCCGTGCGCCGCGCAGCGCGAGGGCCTGCGTGGCGATGAGCATCCAGTGGCCGGAGGGCAGACCGGTCGGCGTGCCGCGGGGCGGTGTGGACGAGCCGGGGTTGTCGGTCCAGAAGCGGGCGATGGCCCGGTGCTCGTCGGTGTTCGCGGCCGACTGACGGTGGACCGCCGCCGCCTGGGCGTGGAACGCCGATCCCGGCTCGGTGGAGAAGGGCAGGGGCGGCTCGGGCTCGACCTCGTCGGCGCTGGTGAGGACCATCGGGCGCACCTCGGACCAGTAGGGCTCGACCGCCGGACGGAAGTTGGGCGGCGTCGAGACCCAGTGCCAGGGCTCGGTGGCGGGAGGCGTGTAGAGCCGGCCGAGGGTCCCGGCGTGGCCGTCGGCCGCGATCCACGGCGCCAGGTGTCCCGCGACCGCCCGCCCGTGCGCCGTGGACGCGTCGAGCGCCCGCTCGGGCACCCCGGTGGCGCGCCGCCGGGCCAGTGCGTCCGCCTCGGCCGCGTCCAGCCGCTCCCGGGTGCCGGTGCCGGTGAAGGGCAGCACCTGACGGAGCACGGCCGCGGCCGACGTCACCACGGCGGCCGGCCAGTCGACCGGCGCGGCCAGGGGGCGCGGTGCGGGCACCGGCAGGTCCCGCAGCTGACCGCCCAGGGACCGGTGGGCGGGCATCCCCCGGACCCCGGCCTCGTACATGGCGATCGCCGTGTGCGCGTAGGTGCGGGCGGCGGCCGGCGGGCTGAGGTTCTCGGCCAGCACCAGGTCGTAGGTGGTCTGCAGCCAGCTCAGCGCCTCGTCGGCCGCGTGCCCGGCGACCGTCGCGCCGCCGGGACCGGGGACACCGGCCGGCGCCGCGGCGGCGGTCCGCGGGAGCGCGACCGCGGCCGCTCCGGTGCCGAGCGCCGCGAGGAGCACCTGTCGTCGGGACACCTGACCGGGCATGGCACTCCTCCGCGGAGGCGAGCTCTCCCGGTTCCTCCGGTGTGCTCCTCCGTGATCGAATCGTGACGGAGAGCACACAGATTGGGGAACTGCGGCGTCCCGACGTTATCGATCCGTGATCCTGTGACCACGGACGGTCATGGCGGCAGGCAGCGCGAATCGGCCCCGGTCCGGAGGAGGGGCCGGCGCCTCAGGCGACGCCGAACAGCAGCGCGCCGGCGGCGAACAGGGGCAGTGACACGAAGAGGAAGACCCCGACCCCGGTCAGCACCCCGCCCTCGGAGCCGTGGTCGTCGAGGGCGGGCCCGTGGCCGTACTCGTAGCCGTGCGCCCGGGTGAACACCGCACCGCTGGACAGGCCGAGGGCGCCGGCGGCGACCATCAGCGTGACGGCCAGCGTCCGCACGAACCCGCTCCCCTGGAGCGCCGACCACAGCCCCGCGACGACCAGCGCCATCCCGGTGGTGGCCAGCAGCGCCACCAGTGCCTGCCGCAGTCCCCGGACGACGACGTCCATCCGCGAACGGTAGTGCGGCCGTGCCGCCCGTGGCGGCGTTGCCGTCGCGCCGCCCGTGGACCCTGTGAGCGCTTGTGGAGCGAGCGCTCCACTATGCTGCCGGGGTGCCCCGGCCCCGCGTCCACGCGTCCGAGGCGGTGCTCGACGCCGCCGAGGAGCTGCTCGTGGCGGAGGGCCGCGCGCAGCTCACCGTCCGCGGTCTGACCGCCCGGTCGGGAGCGTCGAACGGCAGCATCTACCACGCCTTCGGCTCGCTCGAGACGGTCGTCGCCGCGGCCTGGCTGCGCCGCGCGCAGCAGTTCCTCGAGCTGCAGCGGACGGCGGTGGCCGAGGCCGGCGGGGACGGCCGGCGGGCGGTGCAGGCCGCCGCCGACGCCCCGGCCCGTCTCGCCGGACTGGACCTGCGGGCGGCACAGCTGCTGTTCCGCCTGCAGCGCGACGACCTGCTCACCGACGCGGTCGCGCCGGAGGTCGCCGACGCGCTGCGCGCCCTGGACGCCGCGCTGCTCGACACGCTGCGCCTGCTGGCCCGCGGCGTGTGGGGCCGCGACGACGGCGCCGCGGTCGGCGTCGTCACCGCCTGCGTCGTGCGGCTGCCGACCGCCCTGCTGCTCCCCGAGATCCGCGCGGGCCGGGTGCGCCCGCACACCCGCGCGCAGCTCGCCGCCGCCGTCGCCGCCGTCGTCGACTGCGGCCCGCCCGCCTGACCCCGACCCGAGGAGCCCCCGGTGCCCACGCTCGACCGCCACGACGACGTCTTCGTGCTCGACCTCGGCGACGACGAGAACCGCTTCTCCCCCGGCTGGCTCGACGAGCTCGACGCGGCCCTCGACGAGGTCGAGGGCACCGCGGGGCCCCGTGCGCTGGTCACCGCCGCCACGGGCAAGTTCTTCTCCAACGGCCTGGACCTCGCCTGGCTGGCCGAGCACGCCGACCAGCGCGACGCCTACGTGGCCAGGGTGGAGCGGCTGTTCGCCCGGGTGCTGGTCCTGCCGGTGTTCGGGGTCGCGGCGATCCAGGGCCACGCCTTCGCCGCCGGGGCGATGCTGTCCCTGGCGCACGACCAGCGGGTCATGCGGTCCGACCGCGGCTTCTGGTGCCTGCCGGAGATCGACATCGATCTCCCGTTCAGCCCCGGCATGTCGGCGCTGGTCCAGGCCCGGCTGACCCCGCAGACGGCGCACGTGGCGATGACCACCGGCCGCCGCTACGGCGGCACCGACGCCCTCGCCGCGGCGATCGTCGACGGTGCCGTCGGCGAGGACGCCGTCCGCTCCTCCGCCGTCGAGATCGCCGCCGCGCACGCCGGGAAGGCCGGCCCCGTCCTCGGCACGATCAAGTCCCGCCTGTACGCGCCGGCCCTGGCGGCACTGCGGCCGCCGCCGGCGGGCCAAGCCCCCCGCCGCGGTGCACCGGCGGGCACCTGACCGGGCGGGACCAGGCTCCCCGCGCCCCGCCACGGCGCCGTGGTGGGCAGCGCCCCAGGACGCCGCGGCGGCGGCTCGGTGCGGGTGACTCAGTCGAAGACGACGACTCCTCGGATGTTCTTGCCGGCCTTCATGTCGTCGTAGCCCTCGGCGACCTGGTCCAGCGTGTAGGTCCGCGTGACGAGCTCGTCGAGCTTGAGGGTGCCCGCCACGTACTGGGACAGCAGGTTGGGGATGTCCCACCGCGGGTTGCACCCGCCGAAGAGGGCGCCCTGCATTCGCTTCTGGAACACCGTGAACATCGTGGGGCTGATCGGGATGCCCGAGTTGCGCATGCTCCCGGTGCCGGTGAGGACGACCGTGCCGGCCTTCCGGATGGACATCGCGGCCTCGGCGATGTGGTCGCCGGTGGTCACGCCGACCGCCACCACCGTGGCGTCGGCCCCCTGGCCGTTGGTCAGGGACCGGGCGAGCTCCGTGGCCTCGGCCATGGTCGCGGCCGTGTGGGTCGCGCCCAGCTGCTTGGCGGTCTCGAGCTTGAACTCGACCGGGTCGACGGCGATCACCGCGCGGGCGCCGATGGCCCGGGCGGCCTGCACGCTGTTGATCCCGACCCCGCCGACACCCATGACGATGACCACGTCGCCGTTCCGGGCGTCGGACATGTTGGTGACCGACCCCCACCCGGTGGGGACGCCGCAGGCGACGAGCGCGGCCTTGTCGAGGGGCAGGTCGGGGTCGATCTTCACCACCGACCGGGCGTCGACGACGGTGTGCTCGCTCAGCGCGGCGAGGCCGTAGGCCTGGGCCACCGGCCTGCCCTGGTAGGACATCCGGAAGCTGCTGGGGTCCTCGATCCGCGCGCCGGAGAACAGCCGCCCGCCGAGGTCGCAGAGGTTCTGGTGGCCGGTGGAGCACATCCGGCACCGCCCGCAGACCGCGATGAAGGTGAGCACCACGTGGTCACCCTCGGCCCAGCCGCGGGTGTTGGGGCCGACGCCGACGACGACGCCGGCGCCCTCGTGACCGCCGGCGAGGGGCAGCCGCATGGGCGGGGCGCTCCCGGGCGGGACGTCGTGGTCGTCGGTGTGGCACAGCCCGACGGCGGCCATCCTGATCAGCAGCTCGCCCTCGCGGGGTTCGTCGAGGTCGACCTCGCCGACCTCGTACCGGCCGGGCTGCGTGTGGAGTAGGGCACTGCGTGTCTTCACGGCTGCTCCTTGCTGGGCATCCGGGGGGATGGGGAGGGCCACACTGAGGAACCGGAGAGTATCGACGGACACCCGGACAGGGGAGTGGTCAGCCACGCACAGCAGCGAGCAGCTCGGCGCGGGCGTTGGCCAGCGAGGGGCCGTACCAGGTCAGCGCTCGCCCGGAGACCAGCGCCGACCGCACGCCGGGTAAGGCCTCGGGACCGTCGTCGACGGTGAACAGGTAGGGCTCGTCGGGCAGCAGGACGACGTCGGGTCGGGCGGCCAGGACGTCGGCGACGTCCACGTGCGGGTAGCGGTCCTCCCCCGCGCCGAAGACGTTGACCAGCCCGAGCCGTGCCAGCACGTCGCCGGTGAAGGTCCGCGGGCCGACGACCATCCACGGGTCCCGCCAGACCGGGACCGCGCACCGCAGCGGAGGCTCGGGCGCCGGCTCCGCCCACGCGCGCGCGGCGTCCGTCAGCCACGCGGGCTCCGGCACGTCCAGCGCCTCGGCGAACAGCCGGCGCATCGACGCCAGCGCCTCCTCCACCGACTCGATCACCGTCACCCACACCGGGATCCCGGCCGCCCGCAGCCGGTCGACGTCGAGCCGCCGGTTCTCCTCCCGGTTGCACACGACCAGGTCGGGGGCCAGCGCCGCGATCGCCGCCCGGTCCGGGTTCTTGGTGCCCCGGACGCGGGCGACGTCGAGGCCGGCCGGGTGGGAGCACCAGTCGGTGGCGCCGACCAGCCGGTCGGGCACGGTCACCGCCAGCGCCTCGGTCAGCGAGGGCACCAGCGACACCACCCGCCGGGCGGGCCCGGTCAGCGGGACCGGCTCCCCCAGGTCGTCGCGCAGCACTAGACGTTGCGCCGGTACTGCCCGCCCACCTCGAAGAACGCGTCGCTGATCTGGCCGAGCGAGCACACCCGGACGGCGTCCATCAGCGCGGTGAACACGTTGCCCCCCGACGTCGCCGCCTCCTGCAGCGCGGCCAGCGCGGCGGGCGCCTCGTCGGCGTGCCGGGCCTGGAAGTCGGCCAGCCGGCGCAGCTGCGACCGCTTCTCCTCCTCGGTGGCCCGGGCCAGCTCCAGCGGCTTCGGCGGGGCCTCGTCGCGGTTCGGGTCGAGGAAGGTGTTGACGCCGACGATCGGCAGTGACCCGTCGTGCTTGCGGTGCTCGTAGAGCATCGACTCGTCCTGGATCCGGCCGCGCTGGTAACCGGTCTCCATCGCGCCCAGCACGCCGCCGCGCTCGGCGATCCGGTCGAACTCGGCCAGCACCGCCTCCTCGACCAGGTCGGTGAGCTCCTCGACGACCGCCGACCCCTGCAGCGGGTTCTCGTTGCCGGCGAGGCCCCACTCCCTGTCGATGATCATCTGGATCGCCAGCGCCCGGCGCACCGAGTGCTCCGACGGCGTCGTCACGGCCTCGTCGTAGGCGTTGGTGTGCAGGCTGTTGGCGTTGTCGTAGATCGCGCACAGCGCCTGCAGGGTGGTGCGGATGTCGTTGAAGTCCATCTCCTGCGCGTGCAGCGACCGGCCTGACGTCTGCACGTGGTACTTCAGCTGCTGCGAGCGGGCGTTGGCGCCGTAGCGGTCGCGCATGGCCACGGCCCAGATCCGCCGCGCCACCCGGCCGATCACCGTGTACTCGGCGTCCATGCCGTTGGAGAAGAAGAAGCTCAGGTTCGGCGCGAAGTCGTCGATCGACATCCCGCGGGCCAGGTAGGCCTCGACGTAGGTGAACCCGTTGGCCAGCGTGAACGCCAGCTGGCTGATGGGGTTCGCCCCGGCCTCGGCGATGTGGTAGCCCGAGATCGACACCGAGTAGAAGTTGCGCACCTGGTGGGCGATGAACCACTCCTGGATGTCGGCCATGCAGCGCAGCGCGAACTCGGTCGAGAAGATGCAGGTGTTCTGGCCCTGGTCCTCCTTGAGGATGTCGGCCTGCACCGTGCCGCGGACGGTCGACAGCACCCAGGCGCGGATCTCCTCGGCCTCGGCGGCGTCGGGCTCGCGGCCCTCCTCCTCGCGGAAGGCGTCCAGCCGCTGCTCGATCGCGGTGGTGAGGAACATCGCCAGCACCGCCGGCGCCGGGCCGTTGATGGTCATCGACACCGACGTCGTCGGGGCGCACAGGTCGAACCCGTCGTAGAGCACCCGCATGTCGTCGAGCGTGGCGATCGAGACCCCCGACGTGCCGACCTTGCCGTAGACGTCGGGCCGCGGGTCGGGGTCGCGGCCGTAGAGGGTGACCGAGTCGAACGCCGTGGACAGCCGGGTGGCCTCGTTGCCGGCCGACAGCACCCGGAACCGCCGGTTGGTGCGGAACGCGTCGCCCTCGCCGGCGAACATCCGCGCCGGGGCCTCCCCCGACCGCTTGAAGGGAAAGACGCCGGCCGTGTACGGGAAGGCGCCGGGCAGGTTCTCCCGCCGCAGGAAGCGCAGCAGGTCGCCGTGGTCGGTGGTGCGCGGCAGCGCCACCCGCTGCACCTTCGTCCCGCT
Source organism: Geodermatophilus sp. SYSU D00710 (assembly GCF_054050195.1). Classification (NCBI taxonomy): domain Bacteria; kingdom Bacillati; phylum Actinomycetota; class Actinomycetes; order Geodermatophilales; family Geodermatophilaceae; genus Geodermatophilus; species Geodermatophilus sp. SYSU D00710. The sequence goes on along the minus strand of NZ_JBJGYX010000037.1, from coordinate 24,891 downwards.
CAGCGTCTCGCGGGTCAGCGGCGTGCGGATCTCCTTGCCGCGCACCGTGTAGACGTACTCGTCGCCGGAGTACTGCTCGACCCGCGCCGGCCACTCCTCCAGCAGCGTGCGCACCTCGGGCAGCAGGTCGCGGTCGGCGGCGGCCGCCGCCTCGCGCGCGGCCTCGGCGGCGTCCCCCTCGAGCACCTCCGTGGCGGTGGTCAGGTGTTGCCGGCGGCGCACGAGCGCGGCCTGCTCCTCGGTGACCCGGTGGTGTGCGCGGACGGCGTCGGCGACCTCGGCCAGGTACCGCGCCCGCGACGACGGGACGACGCTGGACAGCCCGGTCGAGGCGCGCACGTCGACCCGCGGCAGCACGCCGGCGCCCGCGGGCAGCCCCTTCTCCACGAGCAGGCCGAGCAGGTGCTGGTAGAGCGCGGTGACGCCGTCGTCGTCGAACCGGGCGGCGCTGGTGCCGAACACCGGCATCTGCTCCCACGGGGTGCCGAACGCCTCGCGGTTGCGCACCATCTGCCGGGCGACGTCGCGGCGGGCGTCCTCGGCACCGCGCCGCTCGAACTTGTTGATCGCCACGACGTCGGCGAGGTCGAGCATGTCGATCTTCTCGAGCTGGGACGCGGCGCCGAACTCCGGCGTCATGACGTAGAGCGAGACGTCGCTGAACGGCACGATCGCCGCGTCGCCCTGCCCGATGCCCGGCGTCTCCACGACCACCAGGTCGAACGCGGCGGCCCGGACCGCGGCGACGACGTCGTCGAGGTGCTCGGGGACCTGCGCGCCGGCGGTGCGGGTGGCCATCGAGCGGAAGAAGGTGTGCGAGCCCTCGCCGGACTCCAGCGCGTTCATCCGGATCCGGTCGCCGAGCAGCGCTCCCCCGCCGCGGCGGCGGGTGGGGTCGATCGCGATGACCGCGACCCGCAGCTTGTCCTCCTGGTCGCGGCGCAGCCGGCGCAGCAGCTCGTCGGTGAGCGAGGACTTGCCCGACCCGCCGGTGCCGGTGATGCCCAGGACCGGCACGGTGCGGCCCGCGGCGGCCTCGCGGACGCGGGCGGCGAGGTCGGCGTCGGCGCCGGCCTCCAGCACGCTGATCGCGCGGGCCAGTGCGCGGGGGTCGCCGGTGAGCAGCGCGTCGACGTCGGGCCGCTGCGCGGTGAGGTCGACGTCGCAGGCGCGGATCAGCTCGTTGATCATCCCGGGCAGGCCCAGCCGGGCGCCGTCCTCGGGGCTGAACACCCGCACGCCGCGCTCGGCGAGCAGCGCGATCTCCTCGGGCACGATCACGCCCCCGCCGCCGCCGAACACCTGCACGTGCCCCGCGCCGACCTCGGCCAGCCGCTCCTCGAGGTAGGTGAAGTACTCGACGTGCCCGCCCTGGTAGCTGGAGATGGCGACGCCCTGCACGTCCTCCTCGACGGCGGCCCGCACCACCTCGTCGACCCCGCGGTCGTGGCCGAGGTGCACCACCTCGGCGCCCTGGCTCTGCAGCAGCCGGCGCATGACGTTGATCGCCGCGTCGTGGCCGTCGAAGAGGCTGGCCGCCGTGACGAACCGGACGGGGTGGACGGGCACGTGCAGCTCCGCGGACGCCATGCCCGAACGGTAGGCGCGATTTAGTAGGACGTCCAACTACTCGTCGGTAGCGCTCCGCGCGTCGCCGGGGACGCGCCGCGCGGGAACCCCTCGCCAGCACCCGGGCGTGGTGTCAGAGTGCCCGCCGTCCCCGAACCGAACGGAGCACCTCCCCCATGGCCTTCCGCAACCTGATGGCGAAGCTCGGCGCCGGCAACGCCACCGTCGACGCCGTCGTCGACACCCCGGTCACCACCCCCGGCGGCACCGTCACCGGCACCGTGCACCTCACCGGCGGCCAGGTCGCCCAGGAGATCAACGAGCTCCGGGTGTCGCTGCAGGCCACCGTGGAGGTGGAGAGCGGCGACAACGAGTGGCGGGAGAACGTCACCTTCGGCACCGCGGTGATCGCCGGCGCCGGCCGGATCGAGGCGGGCGCCAAGGCCGCGATCCCGTTCAGCTTCCCGGTGCCCTGGCAGTGCCCCTTCACCACGCTCGACGGCTGGACGCTGCGCGGGGTGAAGATCGGCCTGCGCACCAAGGTCGACGTCCCCGGCGGGGTCGACCCCGGTGACCTCGACCCGGTCACCGTCGAGCCGCTGCCGGTCCAGCGCACCGTGATCCAGGCCCTCGCCGGTCTCGGCTTCACCTTCCGCGGCGCCGACGTCGAGAAGGGCCGCCTCGCCGGCAGCGACCTGCCCTTCTACCAGGAGGTCGAGTTCGCCCCGCCGTCGTCGCTGCGCGGCCGGGTCAACGAGCTCGAGGTGACCTTCCTGGCCTCGCCGCACGGCGTCGAGGTCGTCCTCGAGGTCGACCGCCGCGGCGGGCTGCTCACCGAGGGCCGCGACGTCGGCGGCCGGCTGCACTTCGGCCACCACGACACCGACGTCTCCGCGGTGGCCGCGCAGCTCGACGCCGCGGTGCGCCAGCTCGGCGGCCGGCGCGGCTGGTTCTGACGCTCGACCGCGGGACGGCGGCCGCGCGGCTGGAGGGGTTCCCCCGCCGCGCGGCCGGCCGTCCCGAGCTGCGCCAGGCCGCGGTCGCCGTCTGCGTCACCGGGCCGCCGGAGCGGCCGGCGCTGCTGCTGACCCGCCGCGCGGCCGGCCTGCGCGCGCACGCCGGCCAGTGGGCGCTGCCCGGCGGCCGGCTCGACGACGGCGAGACCCCCGTCGAGGGTGCGCTGCGCGAGCTGGCCGAGGAGGTCGGCCTGCACCGCGGCCCGGGTGACGTGCTGGGCCTGCTCGACGACTACGTGACCCGCTCGGGCTACGTGATGACGCCGGTGGTCGTCTGGGCGGGCGAGGTGGGCGAGCTGTCCCCCGCCGAGGCCGAGGTCGCCGCGGTGCACCAGGTGCCGCTGGCCGACCTCGACGTCGACCCGGTGCTGGTGGCCATCCCCGAGTCCGACGCGCCGGTGATCCGGCTGCCGCTGCTGGGCGGGTGGCTGCACGCCCCCACCGCGGCGGTGGTGCACCAGTTCTGCCAGGTCGCCTGCCGGGGCCGGCACACCCGCGTCGCCCACCTGGAGGCCCCGCCGTTCGCCTGGCGGTGAGCCGATGCGGCGGGCACTGCCGCGGGAGTGCCCGGGTGGGACCTCAGCGGCGGTGCCAGCGGGCGGCGCCGTAGGAGGCCAGCCCCAGCACGAGCCCCGACAGGATAGCGCTGCGCGGGCGCACGTCGCCGGTCGCCCGCGAGGTCCACACCGCCGCGGCGTCCAGGGCGGTCAGCAGCAACGCGACCTCGGTGGTCCGCCGCGCCTGCGGGGCCGGGGTCACCAGCAGCGCGGCGCCCATCGCGATGTTGCGGGCCGCGCCCAGCCGCACCAGCAGGGGCAGCGCGACGTCCCCGCGGGCGGCGTCGGGCCGCACGCCGAGGCTGCCGGCGATCCACCGCGGCGCGAACAGCGCCGCCGTCCCGACCCAGATCGACAGCGACCCGACCGCCGTGCGGGTGACGTCCCAGTCCCGACCGCTCACGCCGTGCCCTTGCCCGCGAACCGCCTGGTCGAACCGGCGACGAGCACGAGCACGAGGGCGAGGAAGGGCAGCGTGGCCCAGCTGGCCACGACGTCGCTGACCGTCGCCACGGTGAACGCCGCCGCCGACGGCGCGTCGAGCGGGCCGAGCACGCCGTCGACCCCCAGTGCCGCCACCGACGCCGGCACCGTGAGCAGCGCCGAGACCGCACCGCCGAGGACGACGCCCGCGAGCACCGTGGCCGGCGAGCTGCGCACCGCCCGCACCGCCGTCGCCGTCCCCCGGCCCAGCGCCCCGCGCGGGCGCACCCGGCCGTCGGTGGGCAGCCCGGTCAGCGCGCCGGTCAGCCACAGCTGGGCGAGCAGCCCGGTGCCGAAGCCGACGACGTCGACCAGCAGCGCGTGCCCGGCGCTCGGGTCGCGGTACACCAGCAACTGGCGGAGCACGTCGGGCACGGTGTTGACCAGTGTGACCGCCAGGGACAGCGCGTAGACCGGGCCCGCGTGCCGGCGCAGCAGCGCCAGGGCCTCCCGGACGGTGCCGCCGACGCTCACGCCTTCGTCGCGACGGCCTGGATCCAGCGGTCGCCGGCCGCCCGCCGCACCCGGGCGGGCGGCACCTCGAGACCACGCGACCGCAGCTCCGCCAGCAGCTGGTCGGTGGAGAACCGGTCGGCCGGGTGCCGGGAGACCGCGCGCAGCGCGGGCGCGTCGACGAAGCGGGCGGTCATCTCGGTGAGCGCCAGCTGCCCGCCGGGGCGCAGCACCCGGGCGGCCTCCGCCACGGCGGCCCGCCAGTCGGGGATGTGGTGCAGCGCGTGGAAGTCGACGACGAGGTCGACGCTCGCGTCGTCGACCGGCAGCGCGGTGGCGTCGCCCACCCGGAAGGTCACCCGGTCGGCGAGGTCGGCGCAGCGCAGCCGGGCGCGGCCGACGCTGGCCGGGTACAGGTCGAACGCCGTCACCTCGGTCGCGCCGAGCCGCTCGACGGCCACCCGGGCGCCCAGGCCGCGGCGGCCGGTGCCGATCTCCACCGCGCGGGCGCCGCGCGCGCCGAGCCGGCGCAGGACCGCGCCCTCCACCCGGTACCCGATCTCGTACCGGAGGCGGGAGTCCACCCACAGCCGGTTCGCGTCCACGTAGGTCGGCGGCACGGCGCGGCTGCCGCGCTGGTCGGGGAGCATGCCGCGCGGCTACCCCGTCCGCCGCGCGGTCACCCCACCAGCGCGCGGTAGACGTCCCGCGCGTGGTCGAAGACGAGGAAGTGCCCCTCCCCGGCGTACCAGTGGGCCGAGCAGCGGGGCAGCATCGCCGCCAGCACCCGGCCCAGCCCGACGGGGACCTGCCAGTCCTGGGTGCCGTGCCAGACGTGCACCTGCTGGCGCACCTCGCCGACCGGGAAGCCCCACGGCCGGAACAGCAGGGCGCGGTCCTCGGCCAGCGACCCGGCGCCCTGGCGCAGCCCCTCGGTGAACGTCGCGGCCAGGACCCGGCGGACGGCCGGCCGGCCGATCACCCGGCGGTCGGCCGGGTTGAGCCGCAGCTGCAGGTACCGCGGCAGCAACGCCGGCCGCACGGTCAACGGCGCGAACACCGGCCGCAGCAGCGCCGACGTCGCCGGGGACGGCCGGTGGGCGGCGGCGCGCACCGTCGGCGGCAGCCAGCCCGGCCAGGGCCAGGGCACGTCCGGGGGCGGGGCGCCGCCGAGGACGCCCACCGCGGACACCCGGTCGGGCAGCGCGTGGGCGCAGGCCAGCGCGTAGGCCGCGCCGCCGGACAGGCTCAGCGTCGCGAACCGGTCGATGCCCAGGGCGTCGGCCAGCTGGACGACGTCGCCGGGCCAGTCGGTGACCCGCCGGCCCGGCTGCGGGTCGGAGCGGCCGAAGCCGGGCCGGTCGGGGACGACCAGCCGCACGCCCCAGCGGCGGTAGGCGCCGGGGTCGTCGACGTGCCGCTCGAGGCGCGAGCTCGGGGAGCCGTGGCAGCCGAGCACCGGCCGGCCCTCGGGGTCGCCCCACTCGGCGTAGGCCATGGTGCGCCCGTCGCGCAGCTGCAGGCGGCCCTCGCGGGGCCCGTCGGCGGGGTCGCTGGGGGTGTGCACGTCCCCGGGCTACCCGGCCGCCCGGCGGGTCAGGCACCCCGGCCGGGGCGGGCGTGCGGCAGCCTGGCCCCCGATGGACCCCGACAGCGCCCTCCGCCGGCTCGACCTCGACGAACCCGCCCACCTGCGCGACCCGCGCGACGCCACCGCCGTCGTGCACCGCTACGCGGCCGAGGGGCCGGTGGCCGCGCTGGTGCAGCGGTTCTGGATCCCGGTGTGGTCGGTGCCGCCCGGGCGCGCGTCGGTGCAGCGGGTGCTGCAGCACCCGGCCTGCCTGCTGGTCGTCTCCGCGGACTCCGCCCGGTTCCACGGCGTGGTCACCGGCCTGTCGACGACGACGCTCACCGGGGAGGGCTGGGCGGCCGGCGTGATGCTCACCCCGGGCGCGGGGGCGCTGGTCGCCGGCGGGCCGGTGGCCCCCTACACCGACCGGCACGTCGACCTCGCCGAGGTGCTCGGGAACGACGGCGACCGCCTGGCGGCCCGGGTGCGGCAGGCGATGGCCGCCGACCCCTCCTCCCCCGGCGCGCACGCCGCCGTGACCGCCGCCTACGGCGAGGTGCTGTCCCGGTTCCTGCCGCTGGACGAGGAGGGGCGGCTGGTCGACCGGGTGGTGGGGCTGGTGGAGTCGCGCCCGGACACCACCCGGGTGGACCGGCTGTGCGCCGAGACCGGGCTGTCGGAGCGGGCGCTGCAGCGGCTGGTGCACCGCCGGCTGGGGCTCACCCCCCGGTGGCTGGTGCAGCGGCGCCGGCTGCAGGAGGCGGCCGGCCGGCTGCGGGAGCGGACGGTGACCCTCGCCGAGGTCGCCGCCGAGCTCGGCTACGCCGACCAGCCGCACCTCACCCGCGACTTCGCCCGGGTCACCGGCATGACGCCGGGCGTGTTCGCCGCCCGCTACCGCGACTGCCCCGGCGACGGCGCTGCGCCGTCCCGGGCGCCGGGCCCGGGTTGCTGACCCGGTTCGTTCCGGCCCCGGTATCCTGCTGACGCGCGTCACACAGCCGGCGTGCCGGAGGGGTCTCCCCTCACCGACACGGGTCCCTGGAGCAACCGGGGCCCCGTTCCTGCAGCCGGCACGCGACCGCCGGCCACCCCGGCCTCCGGAGTTCCACTCGTGACCCGCCCCGACGACCGCTTCGCGGCCGCGCTCCTCGACCTCGGCCTGGTGCCCCTGGACCGGCCGCTGCCGCTGCTGCTCGACCGGGCCGCCGGCCTCGCCGCCGAGGTGCTCGGCGGGCAGCCGGCGTTCTCGGTCACGGTCGTCGGCCCCGAGGGTGGCACCACGGTCGGGACCAGCTCCCAGGTGGCGGCCTCCCTGGACGAGGAGCAGTACCGCGTGGGCGAGGGCCCCTGTCTGGAGGCCGCGACCACCGGGGAGCCGCGGGTCGTCGCCGACACCGAGGGCGACCGGCGCTGGCCCGGGCTGACCGCGGCCGCCGCCGCGGCCGGGCTGCGGAGCGTGGTGTCGATGCCCTTCCCGGCCCCCCGGCCCGTACCGGCGGGCCTCAACCTCTACCTCCAGTCGAGCCTCGCCGCCGACGACGGCCTCCGCGAGCGCGCCGAGCGGTTCGCCCGGCACGCCGCGGTCCCCGTGGCCAACACCCACCTGCACGCCCGCACCGTGCAGCAGGTGCACCACCTGCAGACGGCGCTGGCGTCGCGGGCCGTCATCGACCAGGCCAAGGGCATCCTCATGGAGCGCTTCCGGTTCACCGCGACCCAGGCCTTCGACGTGCTGGCCCGCGTCTCCAACGAGACCAACACCAAGCTCCGGGACGTCGCGGCCCGCCTGGTGGACACCGGGGAGTTCCCGCCGCGCTGAGCCGGGCGGAACCTGGGACGCCATGACCGCCGGACCCGGTTGGCCGGGCGACGCCGCCGCACTCGAGGTCCTGCAGGAGCGGCTGGCCGCGCTCCGCCCGCCGCCGTGGCGACCCGCCGGGGAACCGCTCGTCGCCGCGGTCGCGGCCGTCGGTGGCGGCGCCGGGCTGGTGGCCACCGCCGTCCTCGCCCGCGGGCCGCGGGTCGTGGCCGGGACGACGGTGACCGGCCCGGCGACGGGTCCGTACGAACCGGCGCTGCTCGCGCTGCGGGAGGGCCCGTTGCTGGCCACCGCCGTGACCGCGCTCGGGGGCCGTCCCGACGTCCTGCTCGTGCCCGCCGCCGGACGCGACCACCCGCGCCGGGCCGGGCTCGCGCTGCACCTCGGGGCGGTGCTGGACCTGCCCAGCGCCGGGGTCACCGACCGGCCGCTGGTCGCCGGCGGCCCGGCGCCGGGGCCGGCCCGCGGGGACACCGCGGCGCTGCTGGCCGGCGGCGAGGAGGTGGCCCGGGCGGTGCGGACGGTGTCCGGCGTGCGGCCGCTGGTGGCGTCGGCCGGGTGGCGCACCGACCCGGCCACCGCGGCCGCCCTCGTCCTCGCGACGACCGCCGGCGTCCGCACCCCCGAGCCGCTGCGCGAGGCGCGCCGCCGGGCGCGGGAGGGGCGCTGACCGGGGGCCGCGTCGCGCAGCCGGCCGCCCCGTGGGACGTTCGCCCCGGACTCGCGCCGGTGCACCCCGCGTCGGCGCGCCGACGGGAGGAGTGCCGTGCCGCGCGACCGGGCCTGGGACCTGCTGGTGGTCGGCGGCGGCACCGCCGGGCTGGTCGGCGCCCGGACGGCGGCGGCGCTCGGGGCCCGCGTCGCCCTGGTGGAGCGGGACCGGCCCGGCGGTGACTGCCTGTGGACCGGCTGCGTGCCGAGCAAGGCCCTGCTCGCGGCCGCCGCCCGGGCGGCCGGGGCCCGCACCGCCGGTGACCTCGGCGTGCGGGTCGGCGAGGTCGCGGTCGACCTCGCCGCCGTGATGAGGCACGTGCACGGGGCGGTCGCGGCGATCGAGCCCGAGGACTCCCGGGAGTCGCTGGAGGCCGCCGGGGTGACCGTGCTGCCCGGCACCGCCCGGCTGACCGGCGCCCGGACCCTCGACGTCGACGGGAGGTCGACGTCCTTCCAGGCGGCGCTGCTGGCCACCGGCGCGGTGCCGGCGCTGCCGCCGGTGCCCGGGCTGCGGGAGGCGGCTCCGCTGACCAGCGAGACGGTGTGGGACCTCGAGGTGCTCCCCCGCCGGCTGGCCGTCCTGGGCGGCGGGGGCATCGGCTGCGAGCTGGGCCAGGCGTTCGCCCGGCTCGGCGCCGAGGTCACGCTGGTCGAGGAGCAGCCCCGGGTGCTGCCGGACGAGGACCCCGACGCCTCGGCGCTGGTGGCCGCGGCGCTCGAGGCCGACGGCGTGCGCCTGCTGACCGGCACCCGGGTGACCGCCGTCGCCGGCACCCCGGGCGGGGCCGGCGAGCTGCGCGTGCGGAGCCCCGGCGGGGAGCGCGGCCTCCCCGTCGACCGGCTGCTGGTCGCCGTGGGCCGCCGCCCCGACACCGCGGCGCTCGACCCCGCGGCGGCCGGCGTCGCGCTCGACGACGACGGGTTCGTCCGGGTCGACGCGACCCTGCGCACGACCAACCCGCGGATCTGGGCCGCCGGCGACCTGACCGCGGTCTCCCGGTGGACGCACACCGCCGGCGTGCACGGTGCCACCGCCGCCGTCCACGCCGTCCTCGGCCTGCGCCGCTCGATCGACACCCGCGCCGTCCCCCGGGTGACCTTCACCGACCCCGAGGTGGCCGCGGTCGGGGCGCCGACGTGGGCCCGCGACGGCGCCCGGGCCCCGCGCACGGTGACCCGCCGCGCGGACCGGGTGGACCGCGCCGTCGCCGAGGGGGACACCGCCGGGTTCACCCGCCTGGCGCTCGGACCGCGGTCGCGGATCGAGGGCGCCACCGTCGTGGGGCCGCGGGCCGGCGAGGCGCTGGCCGAGCTCACCCTCGCCGTCCGCACCGGGCTGCGCACCACCGACCTCGCGGCCACGATCCACCCCTACCCGACGCACGCCGACGGGCCGTGGAACGCCGCGCTCGACGACGTCTGGGCCCGGCTGGCCGCCCGCCCGGCGCGGCTGGCCACCGGCACCGTGGTCCGACTGCGCCGGCTGCTCGACCGCGCCCGGTAGCCGTCGGGTCGCGCCGCCCGGTCCCCCCGGGTCACCCGTGCCAGGCGTGGTCGCGGTCGTCCGCACCGTCGACGTCCGCGCTGCCGGCGTCCCCGCGGTCCTCGGTGCGGCTCCGCCGGAGGTCGACCACGCCCAGCACGAGCGCCGCGACGGCGCCGAGCACCGACACGGCCAGCCCCGCCGCCGCGGCCGTCGGGTGGTCGCCGGTCGCGCCGAGGACCAGGTAGAACAGGCCCGGCAGGGCCGCGGTGCCGACGGCGGCGCCGAAGCGCTGCGCGGTCTGCAGGCCGCCCCCGGCCGAGCCGGCCATGGCCACCGGCACGTCGCGCAGCGTCATCGTGATGTTGGGCGAGATGACCAGGCCGCCGCCGAGGCCGCCCAGCAGCAGCGCCGGGGCGATCGCCCACCCGGCCGCCGACGGCGGGACCACCAGCAGCACCACCGCGGCCGCGGCCAGGCCGGTGATCACCCCGGCGAGCCCGACCACGGTGAGCACCCGCCCGTACCGCTCGACCAGCCGTCCGGCGACCACCGCCGACGTCGCCGACCCGAGCGCGAACGGGGTCACCGCCAGGCCCGACTGCAGCGGCGTGTAGCCCAGGCCGGTCTGGAAGAACAGCGCCAGCACCAGCCAGATGCCGCTGAACCCGACGAAGTAGACCGTCCCCAGCGCCGCCCCGATACCGTAGCCCCGGGTCTGCGTCACCAGCCGCGGGTCGAACACCGGCTGGCCGTCGCGGGCCACCACCCGCCGCTCCCAGGCCGCGAACGCCGCCAGCAGCGCCGCGCCGGCGAGGAACAGCCACCACAGCCGCGACAGCCCGCCGGCCTCGGCCTGCACCAGCGGGAAGAGGACCGCCAGCGCACCGGCGCCGAGCAGCAGCACGCCGACGACGTCGATCCGGCCGCGCCCGCCGGACGTCCCGCGCGGCAGCAGCCGCAGGGCCAGCAGGAACGCGACGACGCCGATCGGCACGTTGACGTAGAACAGCCACCGCCAGCCGTCCGGCCCCGACGCCAGGCCCAGGATCGCCCCGCCGACGACCGGCCCGACGGCGGTGGAGACGCCGACCGTGGCACCGAACAGGCCGAAGGCCCGCCCGCGCTCGGCGCCGCGGAACAGCTGCTGGATGAACGCGGAGTTCTGCGGGGCGAGGCAGCCGGCCGCGAGCCCCTGCACCAGCCGCGCGGCGACCAGCCAGCCGACCGACGGCGCCGCCCCCGCGGCCGCGCTGGCCAGCACGAAGCCGGCCAGGCCGGCGAGGAACAGCCGCCGCCGGCCGAGGGCGTCCCCGAGCCGGCCGGCGGGGACCAGCGCCAGCCCGAAGGTGAGCGCGTAGCCCGACACCACCCACTGCACCGTGGCCGGGGTGGCGCCCAGGTCGGCCTGCAGCGAGGGCAGCGCCACCGAGACGATGCTGACGTCGAGCAGGCTCATGAAGCCGACGACGAGGGTGACCGACAGCGCCTGCCAGCGCCTCGGGTCGGGCCGGTACCCCTCGTCCGCACCGGCCGCGGGACGGGAGGCGGCCTCGGCCGGGGAGCGGGGTGGCACGACGGGGTGCCCTACCCGGTGGTGCGCGACCGACACCCGCCGGCCCGTGCCGACGGCCGGGACAGCGCAAGAACGGTCGGGCGCCGCGGACGCCCGGCTCGCCAGACTGGGCGGGTGACGCCACCCGCACGCGACCGGCTGCGCGAGCTGCTCGACGCCGTCCTCGACGAGGACAACCGCACCCTCTCCGACATGGCCGGCGACGCCTACGCCTCCCCGTTCCACTTCAGCCGGCAGGTGTCGGTCGGCGCCGGCGAGTCACCGGTGGCGCTGCGCCGCCGGGTGGTCCTCGAGCGCGCGGCCTGGCAGCTGCGGCAGGGCACCAGCGTGACCGAGGTGGCCCTCGCGGCGGGCTATGAGTCGGTGGAGGGGTTCAGCCGGGCCTTCGCCCGCGCCTACGGCCGCACGCCGGGCAGCCTGGCCACCGACGGGACGCCGCCGCGGACCCGCGACGAGCACTGGCTGCCAGCGCCCAACGGGCTGCACTTCCACCCGCCGTCGTCGCTGTGGGTGTCCGACGAGCCGGTGCGCCGCGGCGGCGACGAGGTGACCGCGCTGCTCGTGCACCACGGCGTCGAGGACACCCGCGTGCTGCTGGAGCTGGCCAAGGGCCTGCCCGAGGAGGAGTACCGGCGGGTGCGCTCGGCCGGCCTGTCGGTGCTGTCCTGGGACGGGCCCGAGGAGACGTTGGCCGCCGTCCTCGACCACGTCGTGTGGGCCCTCGAGGTGTGGGTGGCGTCGATCGAGGGCGGGGACACCCCCGCGCGCGGCCCCGACGACGCCGCGGCGCTGCTGGACCGGCACGACGCCGTCGCCCCCCGGTGGCTGGCCGCGGTGCGTGACATCGCGCGGCGCGGCGCCTGGAACGACCGGCTGGTCGACGCGCTGTGCGAGCCGCCGGAGAGCTTCGTCCTCGGCAGCGTCGTCGCACACGTCCTCACCTTCTCCGCGCACCGCCGGCTGCTGGCCCGGCACTGGCTGCGCGCGGCCGGCGTCGAGGTCGACGCCGGCGACCCCATCGAGTGGCTCTCCCGGAGGAACCGATGACCCGCACCGTCTACTACACCGCCACGTCGCTGGACGGCTTCATCGCCGACGCCGACAACTCGCTGTCCTGGCTGCTGTCCCGCCAGGTCGACCAGGAGGGGCCGATGGGCTTCTCGACGTTCGAGAAGTCGCTCGGCGCCATGGTCATGGGCGCCACCAGCTACCGGTGGATCCGGGACAACGGCGGCCCGGACCCCTGGTCCTACACCCAGCCGGCGTGGGTGCTGACCCACCGCGAGCTCGAGCCCTTCCCCGGCGCCGACATCCGGTTCGCCGCCCCGGGCACGCCGGAGGAGCTGCGGGCGCTGCACGCGGAGATGGTCGCGGCGGCCGGGGACCTCGACCTCTGGGTGGTCGGCGGCGGGCCGGTGGCCGCGCAGCTGGCCGAGGCGGGCCTGCTCGACGAGGTCGTCGTCGCGGTTGCGCCGGTCACGCTGGGCGGCGGGGCGCCGCTGCTGCCGGCCCGGGTGGAGCTGGTGACCCGCGAGGTCGCGCAGAACGGCGAGTTCGTGTGCGTCCGCTACGACGTCGTGCGCTAGGTCCTCGTCAGGCGGCGCGGATCACCGAGACGTCGAACTCGATCTGGATCCGGTCGCTGACCAGCACGCCGCCGGTGTCCAGCGGCGTGTTCCAGGTCAGCCCCCAGTCGCTGCGCTTGATGGCCAGCGCGCCCTCGAAGCCGACCCGGGTGTTGCCGAAGGGGTCCTGCGCCGAGCCGGTGAGGGCGAACTCCACGGTCACCGGCCGGGTGACGTCGCGGATGGTGAGGTCGCCGGTCACCTCGTAGGCCTGCTCGTCGACCTGCTCGACGTCGGTGGAGGTGAACACGATCTCCGGGTACCGCTCGACGTCGAGGAAGTCCGGTGAGCGCAGGTGGGCGTCGCGGTCGGCCTGGCCGGTGTCGATGCTCGCGGTCCGGATGCGGATGCCCACCGTGCTCGCCCCGGGCTTGACGACGTCGAGGTGCGCCTCCCCCTCGAAGTCGGTGAACGCGCCGCGGACCGTGGTCACCATGGCGTGCCGCGCCCGGATGCCGATCCGGGTGTGCGCGACGTCGATCGTGTAGTCGCCCGAGACGTCGGCCAGCGCAGCCGTCGCCGCGTCGAAGTCGATGGGGTCACCCTCGGGTGCCCGGTGCTTGGCCACGTGTCCGTCCTTCCCCCAGTCAGCGGGCCCATCCTCTCCGATGCGCCCGCCGATGACACCGCCGGGCTCCGGAGGCGGCTCAGCGGCCGGGGCGGAAGGGGTTGCGCCCGGGCCGGAACAGCGTCTCCTGCGCGAGGCTGGCGGCCAGGACGCCGTCGCCGGTGGTGACCGAGCCGGTGTACCAGCCGCGCCCGCCGGAGACGGTGTGCGGGACGAGGTCGACCAGCACCCAGTCGTCGAGCCGGGCCGGGCGGTGGAACCAGACGGCGTGGTCGAGCGTGGGCCCCGGCGCCGCCTCGTCCTCCGGCAGCGCCGACAGGCCGGTGCCGATGTCGGAGAGGTAGGTCAGCGCGCAGGCCTGCAGCAGCGGGTCGCCCGGCAGCGGCACGGTGGCCCGGGCCCAGAACCGGGTGGGCATCGACGCGCCGGGGTGCGGCTGGGCGGGACGCCGGCTCTCCATCGTGAACAGCCGCGGCAGGGTGAACGGCTCGCTGTCCTGCGGTGGCTCGGCCGCCGGCGCCGCCGCCACCTGGAGGTCGGGGCCGGCGGTCGGCGCCTGGAAGGACGCCGACATCGACAGCACCACCTCACCGCCCTGCACGGCGACCACCCGGCGGGCGGAGAACGAGCCGCCGTCACGGTCGCGGTCGACCCGGAAGACGGTCGGGCGGGCGGCGTCGCCGCTGCGGAGGAAGTAGCCGTGCAGGGAGTGCGGCAGCCGCTCGGGCGCCACGGTGCGGCCGGCCGCCAGCAGCGCCTGTGCGGCGACCTGGCCGCCGTAGAGCGGCAGCGGGTCGGTGAACAGCAGCGTGCTGCGGTAGAGGTCGCGGTCGATCTCCTCGAGCCGCAGGACGTCGAGCAGCGTGGGCTCCGGGGCGGTCGCGCTCACGGCCGCCGACCGTAACCGGGCGCCGGGGCCGCCTCGCGGGGCGGCCCCGGCGCCGGGTGTCACAGCAGCTCGAGGATGGTCGCGTTGGCCTGGCCGCCGCCCTCGCACATCGTCTGCAGGCCGTAGCGGATGCCGTTGTCGCGCATGTGGTGCACCAGCGTGGTCATGATCCGCGCCCCGGACCCGCCCAGCGGGTGCCCCAGGGCGATGGCGCCGCCGTTGGGGTTGAGCGCCTTGGCGTCGGCGCCGATGTCGGCCAGCCAGGCCAGCGGCACCGGCGCGAAGGCCTCGTTGACCTCGAACGCGCCGATCTCGTCGATGCTCAGCCGCGACTTGGCCAGCGCCTTCTGCGTCGCCGGGATCGGCGCGGTCAGCATGACCACCGGGTCGGCGCCGGCGAGCACCGCGGTGTGCACCCGCGCGACCGGGCGCAGGCCGAGCTCGGCGGCCTTCTCCGACGTCGTCATGAGCAACGCCGCGGCACCGTCGGAGATCTGCGAGGAGTTCCCGGCGGTGATGACGCCGTCCTCGCGGAACGCGGTCTTGAGGGTGCCGAGCTTCTCCACCGTCGACTCGCGGATGCCCTCGTCCTGGCTGACGACGGTGCCGTCCGGCGTGGTCACCGGCGCGATCTGGGCGTCGAAGCGGCCCTCGGCGCGCGCGGTGGCGGCCTTCTCGTGCGAGGCGACGGAGAACTCGTCGCACTGCTGACGGGAGAGGCCCCACCGCTGCGCGATCGTCTCCGCGCCCAGCCCCTGGTTGATCTTCGCGCCGGCGTAGCGCTCGAGGAACCGGGTGCCAAACGGGTTGGCGTCCTGCCGCGCGCTGCCCATCGGCACCCGCGACATCGACTCGACGCCGCCGGCGATGACGACGTCGTAGTGCCCGGCCACCAGCCCGGCGGCGGCGAAGTGCACCGACTGCTGCGAGGACCCGCACTGCCGGTCGACGGTCACGCCGGTCACCGTCTCGGGCCAGCCGGCCGCGAGCGCCGCCGTGCGGGCGATGTCGAAGGTCTGCTCGCCGACCTGGGAGACGCAGCCCCAGATGACGTCCTCGATCTGCGCCGGGGCGACGCCGGCCCGCTCGGCCAGCGAGGTCAGCACGTGCGCCGACAGGTCGACCGGGTGCACCCCCGACAGCCCGCCGTTGCGCTTGCCCACCGGCGTGCGCACCGCCTCGACGATCACCGCGTCACGCATGGTCGCTCCCCTCGACAGGTGTGGTCACCGGCACACTAACCCGCGCCGCCGGGGACCCGGCCGGGACGTCGCAGGAGCGCCGCCGCCGCGGCGGCGGCGAGCGCGGCCGCCGTCAGCCACCCCAGCGGCGCGCCGGCCAGCGGCAGGGCCGTCCCCTCGGTGACGCCGGCGACGAGCAGCACGACAGCCACCCCCAGCGCGGTGCCCAGCTGCGCGGCGGTGTTCAGCACGCCGGCGGCGGTCCCCTGCAGCCCGGGCGCGACGGCGGTGCCCAGCGCCGTCGCCGCCACCGAGGACACGCCGATGCCCAGGCCCGAGACGGCGACGGCGGCCGGGACCACCCACACCCCGGCGGCCGAGGCGAGCAGCGCGAGGTCACCGGCGGCGACGACGGCCAGGCCCGCCGCCGCGGCGGTGCGCGCCGGCACCCGGCGCAGGACGCGCGCGGCGAGGGCGGCGCCGCCCACCACGCACAGGCTGAACGGCACCAGCGCCAGGCCCGCGGCCGCGGCGCCGAAGCCCTCGGCCTCCTGCAGGTGCAGGGCGGCGAGGGTGACCGCGGAGCTGGTGCCGGCGGTGTTGGCCGCCGAGGCGAGCACGCCGGCGCGCAGCCCGGGGTCCCGCACGGCGGCCGCCGGCAGCAGCGGGTCGGCGGCGCGGCGCTCCACCGCCGGGAGCGCCGCGGCACCGGCCAGGCCGGCCGCGACCAGCAGGACCCCGAGGACACGGTGCCCGCCGTCCTCCAGCGCCGAGGCGCCGCTGACGACGGCGGCCACCGCGGCGGCGAGCAGCGCCGCGCCGGCCAGGTCGAGCGCGCCCTCGGCCCGGCGCGGGACCGGCGGCGCCGTGCGGCGCACCGCGGCGAGCAGCACGGCCGACAGCGGCACGGTGAGCCAGAACAGCACCCGCCAGCCGGCCAGGTCGGTGAGCACGCCGCCGAGGACCAGGCCAGTGGCCCCCGCCGCGGCGCCGGCCGCGCTCCAGGCGGCCAGCGCGCGGCGGCGTCCGGCCTCGTCCGCGGACGCGGCGGTGAGCAGGCGCAGGGCGGTCGGCACCGACAGCGCGGCCGCCGCGCCCAGGGCGCCGCGGGCAGCCACCAGTACGCCCACCGACGGCGCGGTGGCCGCCGCCAGCGACGCGGCGCCGAAGGCCACCAGCCCGGCCTGCAGGACGCGCGCGTGCCCGTACCGGTCACCCAGCCGTGCGCCGAGCACCAGCAGCGCGCCGAAGAGGACCGCGTAGACGGTCACCACCGGGGCCGCCGCCGACGCCGGCGCGCCCAGGTCGGCCAGCATCGCCGGGAGCGCGGCCACGACCAGCGTGGTGCCGAGGACGTCGACGAACTGGACCGCGCACAGCACCGGCACCGCGCCGCGTGCGGTCCGGACGGCAGCGGCGCTGCTCACCGGGGTCACGGATCGGCGGGTACCCCGCTTCTTCATCGATGAAGCACGCAGGATGGGTCCGTGCCCGACGACCGGCCGAAGACACTGCGGGACGTCGCCGCCGAGCTCGGCGTCTCGGCCAAGACGGTGTCCAACGCGTTCTCCCGCCCCGACCAGCTCTCCGCGGGCCTGCGCGAGCAGGTCCTGGCCACCGCCCGGCGGCTGGGCTACCCCGGCCCCAACCCGCTCGCCGCCGGGCTGCGCCGCGGCCGGGTCGGCGCGATCGGCGTCGCCTACGACAACGGGCTGTCCTACGCCTTCGACGACCCGGTGGCCGTGGCGCTCCTGGCCGGCGCCTCCACGGTGGCCGAGCCCGCCGGCGCCGGGCTGCTGCTGGTGCCCGGGTCGACCGACACGCACCGCCGGCTGGCCGCGGTCAACGACGCCGTCGTCGACGGGCTGGTCGTCTGCTCGCTCGGCGACGACGACCCGCTGCTGGCCGCCGCCGTCGCCCGCGGGCTGCCGCTCGCCGTCGTCGACCAGCCCCGCCCGGAGCGGCTGGCCGCGCTCGGCGCGCCCGGGACCCCGTGGGTGGGCGTCGACGACCGCTCGGCCGCGGCGGCAGTCGCCGAACACCTGCTGGACCTCGGGCACCGGCGGCTGGCCGTCGTGTCGTTCGGGATGCACCAGGAGCCGGTCCGGCGCGGGCTCGCCGACCTGGAGCTGCAGGCCGCGGCCACCTACGCCGTCACCCGCGACCGGCTCGCCGGCTACCGCGACGCCGTCGAGCGCGCCGGGCTGGACTGGTCGGCCGTCCCGGTGTTCCACGGCGAGGACAGCACGCCCGCGGTCGGCGCGGCCGGCGCGGCGGCCGTGCTGGACACCGATCCCCGCCCCACGGCCCTGGTCTGCCTGAGCGACCGGCTCGCCGAGGGTGCGCTCGCGGTCGCCGCCCGCCGCGGCCTGCGCGTGCCCGACGACCTGTCGGTCACTGGCTTCGACGACGCGGCCACCGCGGCCGCGCTGGGTCTCACGACGGTGCGCCAGCCGACCCGGGAGAAGGGCAGCACCGCGGCGCGGGGCCTGCTCGAGCGCATCGCCGGCCGGCCGGCGCCGCCGCCGCGGGTGCTGCCGACCGAGCTGGTGGTGCGGACCTCGACCGGCCCGGCGCCGCGGGACTAACGGCCGCGCCAGACCGGCGGGCGGCGCTCGGCGAATGCGGTGGCGCCCTCGCGGGCGTCCTCGGAGGCGAACACCGGCTCGATGAGCTGCTGCTGCCGGGTCCAGCCCTCCTCGGCGGTCCAGTCGGCGGTGCCGGTGGCGATCTCCTTGGTGGCCGCGACGGCCAGCGGGCCGTTGGCGGCGACGACGCCGGCCAGCTCGACGGCCGCCTCGAGCGCGCCGCCTTCGTCGACCACCCGGTTGACCAGCCCGACCGCGGCGGCCCGCTCGGCGTCGACCGGCTGCCCGGTCAGCAGCATCTCCATCGCCACGGCCCGCGGGATCCGCCGCGGCAGGAACAGCGCGGCGCCGGCCGCGGCCACCAGCGAGCGGCTGACCTCGGGGACGCCGAAGCGCGCCGTCCGCGCGGCGACGACCAGGTCACAGGCGAGCACCAGCTCGAACCCGCCGGCCAGGGCCCACCCCTCGACGGCGGCGACCAGCGGCTTGCGCGGCGGGGTCTGCGTGATGCCGCACAGCCCGCGGCCCTCGATCGCCGGGCGCTCGCCGCGCAGGAACGCCTTGAGGTCCATGCCGGCCGAGAACGTGCTCCCGGCGCCGGTGAGCACTCCGGCCCGCAGGTCGCCGTCGGCGTCGAGCTCGTCGACGGCGGCGGCCACCCCCCGCGCCACGGCGGCGTCGAGGGCGTTCTTCGCCTCCGGCCGGTTGATCGTGATGACCTGCACGGCGCCGCGGCGCTCCACCAGCACGGGATCGGGCACCCGTCGACCTCCTCTTCTCGGCGCCCCGGTCAGCGGGGGCGCGACCACTCCTCGAGCACGGCTGCGGCGTCGGCCGGGCCCGGCGGGACGGACGCGGCGGGGCCGGCCGGGGTCCGGGAGAACCGCGGCGCCGGCGCCGCCTGCACCACCCCGTCGACCTCGGCGAACGTGCCGCGCGCGGCCAGGTGCGGGTGCGCCGGCGCCTCGCGCGGCTCCAGCACCGGCGTGACGCAGGCGTCGGTGCCCTCGAACACCCGCTCCCAGTGCTCACGCGAGTGGGCGGCGAACGCCGCGGTGAACGCCTCCCGCAGCCGCGGCCAGCCGGCCGGGTCGGACTGCGGGGGCAGGCCGGCGTCGGCGAGCCCGAGGCCGGCGAGCAACTCGGCGTAGAACTGCGGCTCCAGCGCCCCCACGGCGACGTGCCGGCCGTCGGCGCAGGGGTAGACGTCGTAGAACGGCGCGCCGCCGTCGAGCAGGTTGGTGCCGGGCCGGTCCGACCAGACGCCCATCGCCCGCATCGACCACATCAGCTGCGAGACCAGCGCGACGCCGTCGACCATCGCGGCGTCGACGACCTGCCCGCGCCCGGACCGCGACCGCTCGTGCAGCGCGGCGAGGATCCCGACGAGCACCAGCATCGAGCCGCCGGCGTAGTCGGCGACCAGGTTCATCGGCGCCCGCGGCCGCTCCCCGGGGTGGCCGAGCGCCGCCAGCGTCCCGGTGACCGAGAGGTAGTTGACGTCGTGGCCGGCGCGGTCGGCCCACGGCCCGTCCTGGCCCCAGCCGGTCATCCGCGCGTAGACCAGCCCGGGCGCCCGCTCCAGGCAGACGTCGGGCCCCAGACCCAGCCGCTCGGCGACACCGGGCCGGAACACGTCGATCAGCACGTCGGCGCGTGCGACGAGGTCGAGCACGAGCTCGCGGCCCCCGGCGGTCTTGACGTCGGCGGCGACCGGGCGCCGGCCGCGCAGCACGACGTCGCGCCCGGTGCCACCCACCCGCAGCGCGCCGGCGGGCCGCTCCACCCGGACGACGTCGGCGCCGAGGTCGGCCAGCACCATCGCCGCGTGCGGGCCGGGGCCGATGCCGCCGAGCTCGACCACCCGCAGCCCGGCGAGCGGCCCGGTCACGCCGCGGTCCGCAGGTGCCGGTCGAGGAAGCGGAGGATGCGCGCCCAGGCGTCCTCGGCCGAGGGCCGGTGGTAGCCGCCGCCGAGCACCCGCTCCAGCGCCGTGACCGGGCCGGGGTGCCGGTTGAGGAAGGAGTGCCCGGCGCCGGGGTACTCCCGCACGTCGTGCTCGACGTCGAGGTCGGTGAGCACCCGGTCCAGCCGGTCGGCGGCACCGCGCAGCGCCGGGTCGCGGCCGCCGTAGCTCGCCACGACCGGGCACGCCCCCGCCAGCACCCGCTCGGCGTCCCGGGGCAGGAAGCCGTAGTTGGGCGCGGCGACGTCGAACCCCCGGGTGGCGGCGACGAGCGCGAACCCGCCGCCCAGGCAGAACCCGAGGACGCCGATCCGGCCGGTGCAGTCGTCGCGGTCGGCGAGGAAGCGGCGGGCGGCCTCCAGGTCGCCGAACGCCGGGCCCTCGCCGCGGGACAGCGACCGGAAGGTCGAGCGCAGGCAGCGCCGGATCCCGCCCGCGCTGAACAGGTCGGGCGCGACGGCGAGGTAGCCCGCCGCCGCGAGCCGGTCGGCGTGGTCGCGGACGTCCTCGGTCAGCCCGAAGGCCTCGTGCACGACGACCACGCCGGGCCAGGGCCCCTCCCCCACCGGCGGGACAGCGAGGTGGGCGGACAGCTGCGGCGTGCTCACGCCACCGGGGACGACGGTGCTGGGCAGGACGGCCTCCGGGATCTCGGACGGCGGTGCGGACCGGTGCGGCGCGCCCGACGCTAGCCCGCCTGTGTGGCGCCCGTCTCACCGGGCCGGGTGCAGTGCGGATCACGGCCGCGGAGGTGGCACCCGGGACCCCGGAGGCGGACAGTTGGAATTGCAGACCCAGCAGGTCGGAGCCGTTGTCCTGTGACCGACACCGCACGTGGTGGGCCCGCCGGTGACGGCCGGGAGCGACCGTCGCCGCCGACCGTCGCTCGAGAGGAACCACCATGTCCCGCCTGCGCTCCGCCCTCACCTCCGCCCGCGCCACCCGCGCCCGCCGCCGCGACGAGCGCGAGCTGCAGCGCGCCCTCGCCACCGCGCCCACCCAGGAGTCGGCGCACGAGATCGCCGCGCTGGCCGCCCGCCGCTGAGCGGTCCCGGCCCTCCTCCCGGCCCCGGAGCCCCGCGGCTCCGGGGCCGGCCCGTTCCCGGACACGTGTGGTCCGGGCAACACCCCGCCGTTACGGTGGCACCCGGTGCCAGCACCGGACCCCCCGGTCCGACGACAGCGGGAGACGACATGGCGGGCGCGTGGTTCGAGACGGTGGCCGAGGCGCAGCGGCGGGCGGAGCGGCGGCTGCCCAAGGGCGTCTACGGCGCGCTGGTCGCGGGGTCGGAGAAGGGCCTGACCGTCGACGACAACCTGCGGGCGTTCGACGAGCTGGGCTTCGCGCCGCACACCGCCGGCCTGTCGAACACGCGCGGGATGGCCACCACCGTGATGGGCCAGGACGTGTCCATGCCGGTGCTGATCAGCCCCACCGGCGTGCAGGCGGTGCACCCCGACGGCGAGGTCGCCGTCGCCCGGGCCGCGGCCGCCCGGAACGTGGCGATGGGCCTGTCGTCGATGGCCAGCAAGCCGATGGAGGAGGTCATCGCGGCCAACCCGAGGACCTTCTTCCAGCTGTACTGGGTGGGCGACCGCGACACCATGGCCGCCAAGGTGGAGCGCGCCCGGCGGGCCGGCGCCGCCGGGCTGATCGCCACGCTGGACTGGTCGTTCGCCTACGGCCGCGACTGGGGCTCCCCGTTCATCCCGGAGAAGATCGACCTCGAGGCGGTCCGCCGCTACGCCCCCCAGGTCGTGCTCCGGCCGCGCTGGCTGCTGCAGTTCGCCCGCACGAGGAAGCTGCCCGACCTGTCCGTGCCCAACATGGTCGGCGACCCCGCCGAGACCCCGCCGACCTTCTTCGGCGCCTACGGCGCCTGGATGCAGTCGCCCATGCCGACCTGGGAGGACGTCGCCTGGTTGCGCGACCTGTGGGGCGCGGACCGCCCCTTCATGCTCAAGGGCGTCATGCGCGTCGACGACGCGAAGCGCGCCGTGGACGCCGGCGTCACCGCCATCTCGGTGTCCAACCACGGCGGCAACAACCTCGACGGCACGCCCGCCTCGATCCGCGCGCTGCCGGCGATCGCCGAGGCGGTCGGCGACCAGGTGGAGGTGCTGCTCGACGGCGGCATCCGGCGCGGCTCCGACGTCGCCAAGTCCCTGGCCCTGGGCGCGAAGGCGGTCATGATCGGCCGCGCCTACCTGTGGGGGCTGGCGGCCAACGGGCAGGCCGGGGTGGAGAACGTGCTCGACCTGCTGCGCGACGGCCTCGGCTCCGCACTGACCGGCCTGGCCCGGGAGTCGACCGCCGAGCTGACCCGCGAGGACGTCGTCGTCCCGCCCGGCTTCGAGCGGCGCCTCGGTGTGGCCGGACCCGATGCCCCGGTCGAGGCGGCCCCGGTCGAGGCGGCGCCGGTGGCGTCGGCGCCCAAGCGTGCACGGCGGCCCCGCACCGCCTCGTAGCGACGGCCCGGTAGCGACGGTCATGCCGGGCGGGGCGCCTGGGGCGCCCGGTGCCCAGATCGGGGTGGTGTCGGCCACAGGAGGCTGATCGCGGGCGCCGGCCGACCTATGCTCGCGCCGTCATGGGCACGGGGGGTGCCGGAACCGTCGCGTTCCGGGTGTTGGGCGAGGTCGGCGCCGTCCGGGACGGCGTGCCCCTCGACCTCGGTGGTCGCCGGCAGCGGTCGGTGGTCGCCCGGCTGCTGGTCGCCGGCGGCCGGATGGTCCCCGCCGACGTGCTGGTGGCCGACCTGTGGCGGGCCTCCTCCCCCGCCGACGCGATGGGTTCGCTGCAGGCCCACGTCAGCCACCTGCGCCGCATCCTCGAGCCCGGCCGCGCACCCCGGACGCCGGCCGCGCTGCTGGTCACCGTCCCCCCGGGGTACGCGCTGCGGCCGGCCGAGGACGCCGTCGACGTGCTCCAGGCGCTGCGGCTGCTCGACGAGGGCGACCGGCTGGCCGCGACCGACCCGGCCACCGCCCGGGAGCGCTACACCGCCGCCATCGACCTCTGGCGCGGCCCGGCCTACGCCGAGTACGCCGACGAGCCGTGGGCCGCCCCGGAGGCCGCCCGCCTCGACGAGCTGCGGCTGACCGCGGTCGAGCGGCGCGCCGCGGTGGCCCTCGACGCCCCCGGCGGACGCGACCCCCTGCCGCTGCTGCGCGCGCACGTGGCCGAGCACCCGCTGAGGGAGGAGGGCTGGCGGCTGCTGGCCCTCGGCCTCTACCGCGCGGGCCGGCAGGGCGAGGCCCTGGCCGCGCTGCGCGAGGTCCGCACCCGGCTCGCCGACGAGCTCGGCGTCGACCCCGGTCCGGAGCTCCGGGCGCTCGAGGAGGCCGTGCTGGCCCAGGCGCCCTCCCTGCTCCCGGCCCGCCCGCCCGCGCCCGCCGTCGTCGCCGCGGCCCGCCCGGCGGTGGCTCCCGCGGCCGCGGCGCCCGTGCCGCCGGCGCCGCGGCCGGTCGGCCGGGACGCCGAGCTCGCCGCGCTCGAGGCGGCCGCCGGCCGCGCCGCGGAGGGCCGGCTCGAGGTCGCCGTGCTCGCCGGGGAGGCCGGCAGCGGCAAGACCACGGTGCTCGAGCACCTGCGCGCCGAGTACGCCGGCCGCGGCTGGACCACGCTCGCGGTGTCCTGCCCCGAGACCGACGGCGCCCCGCCCGCCTGGCCGTGGGCCGCGGCGCTGCGCGCGCTGGCCGCCACCGCCCCGCCGGAGGACCCCGCGCCGCTGACCCCGCTGCTGACCGACGACGTGCCCGCCGAGACCGGCGGTGACCCGACCGGCAACCGGTTCCGGCTGCACCGCGCGGTGGCCGGCTGGCTGGCCGCCGTCGCCGCGGCGACGCCGCTGCTGGTCACCGTCGACGACCTGCACCGCGCCGACCGCGAGAGCACCGCGCTCCTGCTGGACCTGCTGCCGGCCCTGGCCGGGTGCCCGGTGCTGGTGGTCACCGGGCACCGGCCCGAGGAGAGCTCCGGGCTGGCCGACGTCCTGGCCGCCCTCGCCCGCCGATCCCCCCTCGGCCTGCGGTTGCGCGGCCTCGAGCGTCGCGCCGTCGACGCGCTGGTGGAGGACTGGGCGCTCACGCCGGTCGACGGCCGCACCCGTGCCGCGATCGCCGCCCGCGCGGACGGCAACCCGTTCTACGTGCGCGAGCTGCTGCGGCTGGTCGACGCCGGCGCCGACGTCGACGCCGTCCCCGGCACCGTGCGCGACGTGGTGCGGCACCGGCTGGCCTCGCTGCCCGCCCGCACCGGCACCCTGCTGCGGCTCGCCGCGGTCGTCGGGCGCGACGTCGACGCCGAGGTGCTGCTGGCCGCGGCCGCCCCGGCCGGCGGCGCGGACGACGACGAGGACGCGCTGGTCGAGGCGCTGGAGACCGCGCTGGTCAGCGGCCTGCTGGTCGAGCCCGGTCCGGGCCGGCTGCGCTTCGTGCACGCGCTGGTCCGCGACACGCTCTACGAGGACCTGTCCTCGCTGCGCCGCACCCGGCTGCACGGCCGGGTGGCCGCCGTCCTCGAGCGGCTGCGGCCCGACGACGTCACGGCGCTCGCCCACCACACCGCCGCGGCCGGACCGGGGTCGGCCGCGGGGGGGGGGGGGGGGGGGGGGGGGGGGGGCGCGCGCGGCCCCGGGCGGGGCCGGCCACCCGGCCGGGCGGGGCCGCGTTGGGGGGGGGGGGGGGCGACGTGGTCGCCTAACGCCGGGCCCTCGCCCCGGGACAGCGACCGGAAGGTCGAGCGCAGGCAGCGCCGGATCCCGCCCGCGCTGAACAGGTCGGGCGCGACGGCGAGGTAGCCCGCCGCCGCGAGCCGGTCGGCGTGGTC